>JAGGVB010000058.1 GCA_021158245.1 bacterium
ATTTAGAAGCAAAAATTAATTTTTCTGTAGGGATAAATAAAAATTATCCGTGTAAGGTCGTTCCTTCTTCAATTATGCTTAATTCAGGCCAGTCTGTCAAGGTACGTGTAAGTGTAAAAACGGACAGCACGATTGAATCAAATTTTGCCCAAAGAGTTATGTTTACTGCATATTTTGCATTGGATGTAAATGACAGAGAAGTAAATATAAAGACCGTAGAAATTGTACCTACCGGAGTTAATAAAAAGAGCGGATATCATATGTTCCCTGTTAAGGTGGGAGTATCACATGGAATGCAGAGAAATTCCAAAGAAAATTCCGTTACTCAGATTACTGTCTCAGGAGAAGGCGTTATCAATGACGGCTCTGACAAGTATTTTAAATTCGGTTTAAAAGGCCCTGATGCGTACGGGAGGTCAATATTTTTTGAACATGAAGAGTACTTTGCCCTTTTCAGGACAAACAGATTTAATATTCATATAGGAGATAAAAGTTTTACTCTTTCCCCCTTACTTGAGCATTTCAGATACGGCCGAGGAGTAGAGGCTGGTATAAAGGAAGGTAAATTTACTGCGGGCGGATATGCTTTTAAAACAAGATGGCTCAAACCGAATGAAACTCAAAAAGCATTGTACTTGAATTATATCCCTGCAAAAGGAGCGGAAATAGGCTTGAATTTGTTGAATAAAAAAGGAAGAGCGAGACACGGGACATTATTCAGCATTCATACACGTATTACCAAATTTGCAGGAACGAATATTGATGCAGAAATTGCATCAGGTGAGAAGAAGGCTGCATATCAGATACATTTGACTGGTAAAACTCCTGCTGTTTTCTACTCATTAAATCTTATTGCTGCTGATAAGGATTTTCCGGGATATTACACAGATACTCGTTTCTTTACAGCAGCTTTAACCTGCAAATTAAGAAAAGATTTACAGTTAATGGCCAATTATAGACAAGAACATCAGAATTTTGAGATAGATACAACAGAGTATTCCGCGCCTTTCTCAAAATATGGTAAAATAGGTGTTGCTTACAGGCCGGGGAAAAAAGTTCAGCTTTTTGGAGACATGGTATTTAAAAGCAGAAAAGACAGAATGCCGATATCTTTATTTGATTATAGAGAAATCAGCGGACGTTTCAGCGGAAGGTACAAGATCGGGCCGGTAAGTTTTACAGGATCAATAGAAACAGGGAAAACATATAACAAGCTTCTTGATTCTCTTCTTGTAATGTATAGGTACATGGCAAGTATCTATCTTGCTCCGGGAGACAATTTTTCAGCAAGGAGTTATTTATATGTGAATATTAATAACCGCTATTCAATGAAACAGGAGCAGAGGGTGACATTCGGTTTGAATTTGAGATACAAGGTTGCAGGCAGAACATCTTTGATTCTCAATTATCAGAACAATTATTCAAGAGAAGAGTACTTCCGAAACCGAGACCTTTTTGAAGCGAGCCTTAACCACACAATGTCGAACGGGCATGTTTTTTCAGCAAAAGCAAGATATTCTCTTGTACGGAACACTTTTAACATGCGTGAAACATCTCTACTTTTTTCTTATATGATTCCCGTATCCATACCAGTCGGGAAAAAACATGGCCTTGGAGTTGTAAAAGGGAAAATATACAATGCAGAAGACGGAGTGCCTTTTAAAGGAGTTATTGTCAGAATGGCTAATGTTGTAACTGTAACGAACAAAAATGGAGAATTTGCTTTCCCCCCGACAGTACCCGGTGAGTATCTTTTAAACATTGATAAATCAAATCTTGGTATGAATACAATTGGAGTGCAGAAAATGCCTCTAAAATTATCTTTATTAGGAGGAGAGGAAAAGCAAATTGTATTGGGAATTACAAAAGCAGCTACACTTTCGGGCCGTATACTTCTTTTTACTACTACTCCGGATAATTCAGTTAAAAAGAGAAGAGAGATTGACCAGGGAGTAGATGCTACAAAAATGGAGGCCGGAATAGGGCCGAAACTTTATCCTTCCGGAGGGGTGCCCGAAGTTATTGTAGAACTGAAAAAAGATAATGAAGTAAAACGCTGGTTTTCTGACAAGGACGGGTATTTTTATTTTGATAATTTACGCCCGGGAAATTGGGAGCTTAAAATTTTCAGTACCAATATCCCTGATAATTTCAAACTGGAAAAAAGTAATTTTGAAATTAATCTTAAGCCCCTCGAAAAGAAGGAGATATCAGTCCGTGTTATTCCCAGGAAGAGAAAAATTAAAATCCTTCAACAGGGTGGTGTGCTGATAGAAGAAGATAAAAATGGTGATAAATGAGATGTTTTAAAATCTTAACCCTAAGTACCCAAATGAAAGATGGGATTTGAGGTGGAAAATGAACGGAGTAATTTTGCAGCGCCAGAATTTTATTAAACACAACATGCATTTTTTGTTAGCAGGGCTTGGATTCGGACTATTCTACTGGATTATGGAGTCAGTCAGGGATGTTATAATATTTGGGAATGAAAACATTTTTCATCGTATTTTTATGCCGGACCCAATTGGATTTTGGACAAGAGCGCTTGTAGTATTTATAATTATATTGTTTGGTGCAAGGCTTTACAAGGTTAAAGAAAAACAAACAATGATTAATGCAGTCGCAGGGCTTAAAAATATGCCGCGTAAAGTTATAGGCGCAGGAGTCGGCAGTATAATTATTTACTGGGTAATTGAGTCTTTCCGTGATGCTTTTGTATTTCACAAAGCAACATTTATCCATGCTCTTATTTTCCCGTCACCAATGGATTTCTGGATGAGAAGCCTTGTAATTCTGATTCTTATTTTGTTTGCTGTGTATGCACATCTGCTTTTAAAAAGTGAAGCGGAGTCATCAAATGGCATAAAAGCTGAGAATGATGAGATGGCGCAGCTTATTGAGAAAAAAACGGCTCATCTTATAATAGCTAATAAAAAACTATCCTACGAGATAAAAGAGCGGGAAGAAGCAGAAAAAGAAGTACGAACCATAAACAGATTTTTAAGAATGCTGAGCAAGGGTAATAAATCCCTTGTTCAGGCAGAAGATGAGTTCAATCTTGTAAATGCTGTTTGCAATATTATTATTGATATTGGCGGTTATCAAGCAGTATGGGCGGGATATGTAAATGATGGATCCATAAGAGTGATTTCTCAGGCCGGCAGAATTAATATGGGAAATGCAAATGAGAATAGAATACTTGAGGAGTTTGTCTACAATCCTGCACGTGAGGCTATCCAGCGCCAAAAACCGGTCTTTTTGTATGGCAGGGATATTGAATTCCAAGAGTTTTGCGAATATTGCGGTGTAGAGATGTCAGTGCAGTCTCTGATTTCAATCCCTCTTTCATGCGGTGGTATGAACATCGGAGTTCTTACGATTTTTACAAACAGAAAAGATGCCTTTTCCGGCCATGAGTTAAGTATAATTCAAGAGATGTCAGATGATCTCGCTTTTGGAATATCAATACTTCGGAAAAAGGAAGAACACGCACTTGTTGAACGAAACCTGCATGAAAATGAGAAAAAGTACAGAACACTTACAGAAAATATCCACGCAGGAATTTTTCGTACTTCCGGAGATTTGGAAGAAAGGTTCATAGAAATTAATAACTCTTATGTTAAAATTTTTGGGTATTCAGGAAAAGAAGAGCTTTTTGCTTTGTCTGCATCGAAGTTGTATATTAATGAAGCAGAACATAGCAGACTGCGCTCTAAATTGTCACAATACGGTGAAGTGACAAATGAGGAAGTTCAATTGCGCAGAAAAGACGGCGCTGTTATCTGGGCTTCTGTAACAGCAACAGCAGTTATGGATAATCAGGGAAATATTACCTACATAGATGGAGTTTTAGAGGATATTACAGAGAAAAAACTGGCAGCATCACAACTGCAGAGAAGTGAAGAAAAATACAGGCTGATAGTTGAAAATACAGGAGAAGGAATCGTTCATGTTGATCTTAATGAGAATTTCACTTACGCAAATGCAGCATGTGAGAAAATTTTTGGTGTTCCTCCTCATTCTCTTATCGGGATGAATATGAGCGACTTTGTTGATGAAGATACATTCAGAGTTATAAGAAGTCAGACAATGTCACGCAGGGAAGGTAAAATAGGTGATTATGAGATTGAAATTATCAGGCCATCCGGTGAAATAAGGAATGTTCTTATAACTGCAACTCCTCAACATGGAGAAGATGGCAGGATTGTTGCAGGTTTTGGTATTATAAGAGATATTACTGATAGAAAGCGTGTTGAGGTGGAACTTGTAAGAGTAAATCGTGCATTAAAAACCCTGAGTGCAGGAAATATGGCATTGGTAAGAGCATCCGGAGAAAAAGATCTATTGAATAATGTCAGTAATATTCTTGTTGAAGTCGGCGGGTATCAACAAACCTGGACAGGTTTTCTTTCTGTTAAAGACGGCGAAGAATGTTTTGACAATTTTGTCGTTACAGGCAAGACAAAAGATTTTATTAGCAGTGATTGCCTCTCGTTGAAGGATTTACAAAAAGATAGAAATCCTGTTACCAGAGCGTATAATGATAAAAAGGCCGTTGTCGTAAAGTATGATAATATAGAAATGCCGGAGAGGGATTACTACCGTCAGGCCTTAAAACTGGGCTTTAAAGTTTCTATTCACCTTCCATTATTTGATAAAGATAAGGTCATAGGCATATTAAATATATACTCTGACGAACTTAATGCTTTTGACAATGAAGAAGTGAAACTGCTGGAAGAGATGGCGAGTGACCTTGCATTCGGAATTACTGTTCAGAGAAACAAGATTAAGCATGAGAAAATGACAGAGGAAAAAGATAAAATTCATGCTCAGCTTATTCAAGCGCAGAAAATGGAAGCAATAGGTATTCTTGCCGGAGGGATTGCCCATGATTTCAATAATATGCTTACGGCAATTCAGGTTAGTACTGAAGTTACATTAATGGAGATAGATGAGAATAGTACATTGTATGAAGATTTAAGTGAAATACACAAGTTAACTGACAAAGCTGCTGATTTTATTAGACAGCTTATGCTGTTCAGCAGGAAGCATCCTATGGAGATGAAAACAATAGATATTAATAATTCTATTACGAATCTGAATAAAATGCTGCACAGAATTATAGGAGAAGATATTGATGTTAGAACTAATCTACAGGATGATTTGTGGGCAGTTAAAGCAGATTTAGGAACTATGGAGCAAGTTGTAATGAATCTTTCTGTTAATGCGAGAGATGCTATGCCTAATGGCGGAGTACTTGATATTAAGACAGAAAATGTTACATTGGAAGAGAGCGACATAAAAGATATTCCTGAAGCACGCGCCGGGTCCTTTGTATGCCTTAGTGTTTCCGATACAGGTATGGGTATGGATAAAGAGACAATGCAGCATATTTTTGAGCCCTTTTTCAGTACAAAGGGTGTCGGTAAAGGTACAGGGCTTGGGTTATCTGTTGTTTATGGGATTATGAAACAGCATAACGGGTGGATTAATGTAGACAGCGTACCTGGAGAAGGGACATGTTTTAAAGTGTATCTGCCTTCAACCGAGCAGGCAGCAGAAGCTGATGTTAAAAAGAAGATCTCAATTAATGAATTTAACGGCCGTGGAAAGAAAATTCTCCTTGTGGAGGATGAAGAGAAAGTTAGAGAATCCACTTGTTACGGTTTAAACAGGAGCGGATACAGAGTTTTCAGTGCCGGCTCAGCACAGGAAGCAAAGGAAGTATTTATAAAGGAACAGGGAGATTTTAATCTGATTCTGAGTGATGTTGTACTTCCTGATAAAAGCGGGCTTGAGCTTGTCAGTGAATTTTTATCACTTAATCCTGATCTGAAAATATTGATAAGCAGCGGATATACTGATCAAAAAGTAAGATGGCCGGAAATAAGTGAAAAAGGGTATCGTTTTCTTGAAAAGCCCTATGCTCTGAGAGAATTACTTCGGGTTGTTGAAGAAATTGCAGCCTGACCAATAAGATTTTTATATGCATCTTAAAGAATAAATTGGGCAGGCAGAGAAAAAATGTTGATATAATTATTAATCAATTTAAACTAAAGGAAGGGTCACAATAATGTTTCAGAATTTAAAGCTCCGGGATAAAATGCTGATATTAATCCTTGGGATTAATGTGATTATGTTCCTTATTATTTTTGGCGTTTACTATGGATTCCTTAAAGAATTGGTAGTTAAGGAAACGCAAAAACAAGCCGTAGAAAAGGTAGAGGGAGTAAAATCAAATCTTGAGGCATATCTGAATGAAAAAGCTAAAATTGCATGGACATTCTGCCTTGACGATGAGATAAGAACATGGCTTAAGAGAAATAAAATCAAAAGAGTAAAGAGTGCCATGGATCCTGAATACGGAAAAATTATCAGCCAATTGAAAAGATACGTAAAAGAAGACGGCGAAATAAAAAGTGCATTTATTGCCAGTGAAAAATCTCAATGGTACTATGAAAGTGCAGAACGGCCTATTGTAGATGATAATTACAGAGTGGGGAAACGTCCATGGTATCAGAGAGCTGTAAAAATAGGGCATTTATGTTTTGACATAGATGTTGACGCTGTTGATTTCTCTATTGCAGCCAATGTACGTGTCCCGATTTATGATGATAATAAAAAGCTGCTTGGTGTGGGAGGTGTTGATTTAAGCCTCCAGCATTTTACAGGAGTAATGAAGCGGCTTGGAAATGTTTTCAAGACAGGCGAAGTATATTTGATAGGTAATGACGGGACATTTTACTATCATCCTGATAAGGAGTATGTGTTAAAAAAGAAGATAACGGATTTTAAAGATGATGGCAGGGATTATAAAGGGATAGCAGCAGTTAGTAAGAAGATAAAGAACCAGGAGAATGGAATATCAGAAGTGGTTTTTAACGGAGAACATAGATACTTTATGTACACACCGGTTAAAAGCGTAGGCTGGAGCCTTGTATTAAGTGTATCAGAAGGAGAAATAAACAGCCCTCTTGTACGTTTAACACGTATATCTTTATTTATAATAATAGTTACACTTATATTCCTGATAGTTGCGGTGCTGTTTATAACAGGTACAATTTCCAAACCTGTAAATCACCTTGTAAGTATGCTGAAAGAGATAGCAGAAGGAGACGGAGATTTAACACGCCGCCTTGAAATAGGGACAAAGGATGAGATGGGTGAACTTGCGCGATGGTTTAATGTATTTATTGAGAGAGTTCATTCCATAGTATCGCAGGTAAGAGACAATGCAGAAGGCGTAGACAGAGCTACCCGGGAGATAAGCACAACATCGTCAGAGCTTTCAACAGGTATAGAAGAGCAGACGAGTCAATTAAGTGAAGTGGCAGTAAGCATGCAGCAGATGACAAGCGGGATAGTTCAAAATTCCCGGGGCACGGATGAAGTAGCTAAGCGTGCGGAAGAGGCCAACAGTGTTGCAGGACAGGGTTTGATTTCTATTCAGGATACACGTGAAGGCATGAACAAAATATCGACAACAGCAGATAAAGCAGCGGAGATAATACGAAAGCTGTCAGAGCGTGTAAATGAGATAGGGGAAGTAGTTTGGGTAATAAGTGATATAGCAGCACAGACCAAAGTATTGGCGTTAAATGCTTCAATAGAAGCAGCAGCAGCAACAGACAATAAAGGCGGAGAAGGATTCGGAGTAGTTGCAGAGGAGATCAGAAGCCTTGTTAAACAGACAACAGAGGCGACAGAAAACATTGGTGAAACCATTTCTGCGATAAGGCAGTATACAGAGTCAGCGCTGCTTTCCATGAAGGATGTCAGGGGTGTTGTTGAAAAGGGCCTTGAGATATCAAGCAGAACCGAGGAAATTTTTGAGGATATCTCTAAAGCGGTTTCAGCAAGCCTTACTGAGATAAAGCAGATAGCAGTAGTATCAAAAGAGCAGAGCAGCGGAGCGGAGACAGTGTCTCACAGCATATCGTCTGTAAGTTCAGTTGCCAAACAATCGGCACGGGGAGTTGAGATGTTATCTGAAGCAGCTGATAAATTGAACAAGCAAACAGAAGAACTCCGTAATATCGTTAATCAATTCAAACTGGAAGAGAAGTAAAAGAATAAAAATTAGATTTTAAATGTATCTGTCAAAATAAAGCCGGGGTGAGAAAAGTGCGATAATCCCCGGCTTGTTTTTATTTATTTTACATTATTTTATTTTTTTTGATTCAGGCACAGATAGCCACGCCATTGGCCATCGCCATTGTCTGCCGTCAGATGTTTCAACAACAATTCGTTTTGAATTTGACCTGACAGATTTTACTACAAGGACTTTTTCCCCTGTATATCTTTTCTTCGGATCTATAACGATTTTAACAGAATCACCTGCTTTTAAATGCCTGAATTTCCTTAAGGGATCGAACAGCGTTTGTATTCTTTTTTTCCTATCCCTCTTGTTCAGAGGCAGTTTCCGGCCTGAGATTAGAAATCCTGATTTGACGAGGTGTTTCAATGCCCATTTGTTTGCAGATTGCTCACCTTCTCCTTCATGCAGTGACAGGTGATATCTTCTATAATGATGAAGTTCATGAGCGAAGATAAAAGCCGCTTTATCGTATACAGAATTAAATGACAGTTTCCATCCGTATCTATCTGTTTCTGTTCTGGGAAATCTCCCTTGATGCCCTATACAAATTCTAATAAAACTGTATTTATCAGGCAGATCTTCCGGTATAGGCCAGTTTTTGGTAAATTTCCATTTACCCCGGGCTGTTGTAAAGTTATCTGGAGTAAAACATTTTATATATGCAGAGCCAAATGATGAATTATTCGTGCTTTTAAGATATAACGCAACAACGAGATTCGTGCTTTCTGTAGATTGAGAAATTTTTTCGAGTCTGTTTTTAAGATACCGGATATCTATTTTATTATTTTTTGCATTATCGTTAAATATGTAAAGATGCATTTTTCACTCATAGATGTTTTACTTTTTTTATATGGCCTTAAATCAGATATCAATATACAAAAAGTTGATGATCTAATCAATCGGGAAAAAGCAGCCTCTTATTTCCGGCAATATTTGCCGGAAAATGCAATTTAAATCTTGAATTACAGATAGTTCCTGTCGGGTTATCTTCTTGATTATTAAATATATAAGCCCCTCTGCATTTTTATGGCATATTGCTTGCCTTTTCAAGTGTAAGAGGGATAGAATTTTAAGAGGATAAAAGACATGAAGAACCCATTGAAAGCCGGAATGATTAAAATTTTTACAGGTTTTCTGGTTTTGTTTATATTTTACGGTTTTGCTTTTTCAGTAACTCTTAATTGGGGCAGTGTAACTGAGCCTGATGTCCAGGGATATTTAATTTATTATGGCACTGAACAGGGGAATTACACAGACGTTATAGATGTGGGTGATGTGTCCGAATATGATGTTATAGACATTGAAGAAGGGAAAACTTACTATTTTGCAGTAGCTTCGTATGATTCATGGGGGAATGTAAGTGAGCTTTCACCTGAGATAAAGTGGATTAGCGGCCAGGCATCAAAACCTACAGGAATAGATGAAGACGGAAAAATACAACCGGAGAATTTTGCATTAAGTCAGAATTTTCCAAACCCGTTTAATCCGATGACAACTATAAGCTACACTTTAAAAAGGCCCGGAGAAGTACGGTTGACAGTTTATAATATTTACGGCCAAACAGTAAAAACTCTTGTTAATGAGTATTCGCAGAGCGCCGGAGAGAAAAGAGAAGTGGTGTGGAACGGTAAAGATGAAAACGGAAATAGTGTTACAAGCGGCGTTTATCTTTATAGCTTGATTGTTAACGGGGAGATTGAGACAAAAAGAATGATATTTAACAAATAGTATCATATGACCATAGGACCATAGGAGAGCTATTTGTAAACGCCCGAGAGAGGCAGAAGGTAAAAGAGAGGCCCTCATGATGCAGATGCAGCAGAGGGCCTTTTATTTTTTAATTATATCTTACAGTTCTTTTTCAATTGGATACACAGGTTTTATATCAACAGGAATATCGGAAAGTTTATCAAGTGCTGTCTGTACTTCAGGCCGGATTATCCCATATTTTTTAATCAACTCTTTTGCACTTTTATAATCTCCTGCAGCTTCAATCATTAATACCTTATGAGCAAGATCCTTGACTGCTTTTTTGATTTTTCTCTCATTTATTGTAAAACTTCCGTCTTTATTGACTTTGTATGCCCCTGCATCAAGATATGAGTTTATCTGTATTGCAACACCGCCTCCGTGGGCTTCACTTATTCCAAAACGTATGGAACGGAACATACCGCCAAGATTTGTAGCATAAAGAGAATGTTCAAGAGATTTTGGAAACACACCCTGATCAATCAGGTATTGGCAATTATACATACCAAGTACATCCGCTTTGCACTCTTCAATAGTAGAATAAGCATCTTTAAGGGCTTTATTAACAGTTGTTTTTGTATTCCCGATTTTGATATTGCCGGGACCAAGGCCATGGCTTACTTCATGCATGAGTATATGATTAAAATATGCATCAAAAGAAACTTTTTTCAAAACTTTTTTATCAAGCACTCTTTTTGCAATCGGTATAAAAATTCTATCATATTTCGCATGCATTACGTTTTTAAGTAAAACTTTTTTAGACCCTTTGGCTTTTCTGACTTTTTCATCATTCGGAAGATTGAACGCAAGAGTTTGTACTCCGGCTTTGGCATCACCTGCAGTGAATATTTCATTGGCCACTTTAATTGGAGATGAAGAACCGCGGTCAAAGTTTTTATATTTGTCTTTAATCGGAAGGTTGTTTTCCATTTTATTCAGATAACTGCCTATTGTTTGAAGCTTGCTGCTCTCTTCCTTATCAACAATGCAGACAAATGATTCAAAAGAAGCCTTGTATCCGAAAAGATTATCTTCGTAGACCTCGTAGGGCCCGATTACAATTTCAATGTCACTGTTCAGATCCATCCAGTCCATATCACTTTGGAAGTAATCATTGGAAAGAAATGCATCTGCTCGGGAAATAAGGAATGTTCGCAGCGAAGAATTCAAAGTCAGATCTGCGGCCTGTTTCAGATATTTTGCGGCGTTATTCAGTTCTTTTTGAAAGAATTCCGAATAGGGGATAGCTGATAGTTTATCTTCCTTTCTGCGGATTACAGTAAAACTGCTTTCAAAAGCTTCTTTAACTTCAGGATGAGTTTTAATCCAATCAGTGAATTCCTGCTTTGTCATGTCAATGGGATAAAAATTGGCGCCGTCAGGTTTTTTATTACTATTAATAAAAGGTTTGTTATGATCAAGCCTGTTCCATGGGCCGAACATTATATTGAAAAGTGCAAGATACTCTTTATCTTCAGGGCTATAGGATTTTATGAGCTCATGCTGAATATCAATATTGCATTTATATACCTGTTTTAAAAATATATTATCAAGCGTTTCCGATGCTTTCACGAGAAGTTTTACAACTTGTGTCTCTTCTGCAGGCAGGTATGAGAGGTCAGCCGTCAAATTCACCGGAGTAAATTTGTTGAGCTGATCTTTTACGTATGTTATATCAGCTTTTTTGTTAATTATGTTTTCTCCGCACCCTGCAAGCAGAAATATACTAATAAACAGAGCTGTAAATGATGACATTCCGATACGCATGCTGTTCTCCTTAATTTAACTGTTTTTAAAACTGGTTGAGTATAAAAATATAAAGATTTATTGTGAATAACGCAAATTAAAAGTTTTATGAATAAAATCCGTCAAAATGGCACATACTAAGCAATTTAAATATACATTATGCCATTATGGCACACATTGCAGTCTAAGGATGATGGTGCTGTAAGATTAGTAGAATCAATATGATATGATTAATTTTATCAAGTGGCATGCAAGTTGCTTATTAACAAGGCAGAGACTGAAAGAAAAATTAAAGGAGGTTAGCCATGACACTAGTAAAATACAATCCGTTGAGAAACATTGTAAACAGCAATTTTGATGTTGATCGATTCTTTGACGATTTCTGGTTTGGGGATAGTGATACTGTGTGGAGTCCTACTATTGATATTGCTGAAAATGAGAAATCTTATGAAATTAAAGCAGATGTTCCGGGTATGAAGAAAAAAGATATCAGTATTAGTTTTAAAGACAATATACTTACTATCTCCGGAGAAAAAAGGGAGGAAAAGGAGGATACCGGTAAGAATTTCTTCAAGAAAGAGAGAGTTTACGGGAAATTCCAGAGATCTTTCCGAATTCCTCAGGATGTTGATCCTGAAAAGATTAAAGCAAAATATGAAGACGGTGTATTGACAGTTGAAGTTCCGAAAGCGGAAATCTCCAAACCAAAAGAAATTGCTATTAATTAAGTTTTTTCAAAAGTCAGAAGCCCCGTTCTTGAAAACAGGATGGGGCTTTTTTATCCCCTTGGCCCGAATATTTTTGTCCCGATTCGAACAATATTTGCACCTTCTTCCACTGCCACTCTGTATGTCCCGGTCATTCCCATAGAAAGGTACTTCATTTCAATATGTGGAATTTCGGCATTGGTAAATTTTTTAAAAAGACGTGAGGTCTCTTTAAAATATGGCCTTGCTCGCTCCTCTTCATCGGTAAATGGCCCCATTGTCATTAAACCCAATATCTTAATATTTTTCAGCGCTTTCAGGCTTACAATAAAAGATTCAGCCTCTTCAGGAAGAATCCCGAATTTTTGAGGTTCCCTGCCGCTGTTAATCTCAATCAGTACAGGCATAACTTTGTTTATTGCAAGTGCTCTCTTGTCAATCTCTTTTGCAAGGCCTATGGAATCAAGAGTTTCTATCATGTCAAATATTTTAACTGCTTTTTTAACCTTGTTTTTTTGCAGATGGCCGATAAAATGCAGGGGCACTCTTCCCTGAATTACAGAAACTGCAGCCTCAGCTTCCTGAATATAATTTTCCCCGATTATTTTAACTCCGGCTTTTATTGCCTGGTCAATTTCTTCTTCGGTTCTTGTTTTTGCTGCTGCCTCAAGCAGAACCCCCCGGGGGAGCTCATTAATAATATTTTTAACATTTTCGGTAATCATTGCCTATTCCTATTATTATTTTCTACATTTAATTTGGTAAAATAACAAAGATAAATTAACTCTTATAACCCACTTTGTCAAGATGAAACCTTGATTTAATTATCTGTTCAGGTTATATTGAAAAAATAGTTAATTCTCTATCTGACTGACACATGTCCATTAATTATTTTTGGTGAGTATATCGTGAATGAATAATTTATATTGATGATAACGGGGAGAATATACAGATTGGATTTCCTGTTGTATAAAGAAACAGATAGGAGGATTTATGGGTGATGAATTGAAAGAGTTCAGAGAGTACAGAGAGAAGATGAATGATAAAATATTGAGTGCGGGGAATCTTGATATAAGACGGTTCTTTGCTATTGACACATCTGTTTATAGAGATGGCGCGTTGGATGCCAAGACAAAGGAACTTCTCGGCCTTGTTGCATCCACAGTTATGAGATGCAACGACTGCATTCTCTATCATCTTATACGATGTATAGAAGAGAATGCGGAGGATGAGGAGATACATGAGACTCTTTCAATTGCCCTCATTGTAGGAGGCTCAATCACTATTCCTCATTTACGATATGCTTTTGATATGCTGGACAAACTCAGACAGGAAGAAAAGTAGTGAAGCGATGAAATAGATTGGATAAGTTGCATTTTTATGGATATAAGAGAGAAATTAAATTTCTTAGATAGTAATACAGGGATTAAGAAACCTGCAGGTACCAAACCGGCGTACTGTAACCGGGACCTTTCCATTCCGGGAAATATCAGTGAAAATGAATTTGGAGCTTTTTTCAAGTCAGTTTCAGAAGTTCCAATAAATTCTGATTACGGAATAGTTAAACTTGATTTATTCCGGAATTTATCAATCGGAATTTTAAATCAAATAGTAACCGGAACGGATATATTTCATGATTTTAATGTGGAAAAATTTATTTTTCTGGATACTGAAACAACCGGCCTTGCAGGAGGTGCAGGCACAGTACCGTTTTTAACAGGTATGGGTTATTATGATGATGATAGTTTTAAAGTTGAGCAATTTTTAATGCGTGATTTTTCTGAAGAAAAGGCTGTGCTTCACGCTCTTAAAGAGGCAATTGGTGATCGAAGTGCACTTATTACATATAATGGCAAGTGCTATGATATGAATATACTTGCATCACGTTTTACGATTTCAGGAATGGATAATCCTTTTACATCATTAAATCATCTTGACCTGCTTTTTCCGGTACGCAGAGTGTGGAGAAAACGAATTGGAAGCTGCAGCCTGGCGAATGTAGAGGAAAAGATTCTATATTTCAGCAGGGGGGAAGATATACACGGATCTCTCATTCCGGGAGTTTACTTTGACTTTATACGTACAGGTAATGACAAAGAACTCTCAAAAGTTTTACGGCATAATGTACTGGATATTATTTCTCTTGCTGCTGCTGTGTCTCTGCTTGGAAAAATTTATGCCGGCTCGGCAGCAGAACTTGAACATTGGCAGGATCTTATCAGTATTGGCAAAATATATTATAATACAGGGAATTACAAAAAGGCTGTAGAGTGTTTTAAGCAGTCTGCAAGAAGGGCAGATAAAACCGAGGATATTGTTGAATCTTTAATTCCTCTCGGCGCACTTTACAAGAGAACAGGAAGATGGGAAGAGGCGGAAAATATATGGCTTTACATTATTAAAAAATTGCCGAAGAATATTGAAATATACGAAGAGCTTGCAAAGTATTATGAGCACAGGAAAAGAGAAATTTCAAAAGCGATAGATATTGTTTTAAAAGCTCTTGAGATCCTGAATTTGCAGGCAGAGTTAAACCCGCAGCCTCTTTACAATTTGAAGCAAAAGGATTTTATTTACAGATTGTCGAGATTGAGGAGAAAAGAGAAATTTAGTAAAAAGTAAAAAGATCTTGCAGAGATGCACGGCCGTGCAATGCTCTTGGGGCTGCATCAAAAGTCATAGCCCTGTCATTGCGATTCCGGCTTGCCGGAAGAAACAATCTCTTTAATTCGTGCTTAATTCCTGAGATTGCTATGTCGTTTCGCTCCTCGTAAAGACTTCAAATTGACTTTTGATACAGTCCCAAGTATGTATTATTGGTCCATATTTCCGATTTTTTGCCGTACATTAGTGAGAAGGTTGAATATCTCGTACGGTTTCTGAATAAATAGATACCCCTTGTCAAGAATTTCGCTTTTAAGCCTTGCTGCATCAGTGTAGCCGCTGCCGAGTATTATATTTATACCAGGGAATTCTGATGATACCATGTGAGCAAGTTCAATTCCTGATTTACCGGGGAGAATAACATCTGTTAAAAGCAGAGCAAAATCTCCACCCTGATGAATCAGGATATCTTCTGCATCTTCTGCATGAATTGCAGAAACAACCTGATATCCGCTTCTGCGAAGCGCGCGCACTGTTGTCATACGCACACTCTCATCGTCTTCAACAACCAGTATTTTCTCACCGTGCCCGCTTACATCCTTAATTTCAATAGTCTCGTCTTTCTCGTATGAAACTTCTCTGGTCCCTGCAGGAATAAATATCTTAAAAGTCGTTCCTGATCCCACTTCACTGTAAACATTTATCCAACCCCTGTGCTGCTGAACTATTCCGTACGCAACGGAAAGCCCCAGTCCTGTGCCGTTTTTAGCTTCTTTTGTAGTAAAAAACGGTTCAAATATATTCTCCCTGACATCATCAGGGATTCCAGTACCTGTGTCAGATACAGTAATACAGACAAATTTTCCGGGATGTGATTCAGGTATTACTACAGCAGTATCCTGTGTAATTACAATATTTTCTGTTGATATAAAAAGCCTGCCGCCCATGTGCATTGCATCCTTTGCATTTACAGCAAGATTCATGATTACCTGTTCAAGAGTGCTGCGGTCCCCCTCTATAGTCCATAGGTCAGGCTCGAGTTCGGAATGTATTGAAATATTTTCAGTAAGGAGCCTTGTAATGATTTTGATTAATCCTGAAATTGTATCGTTAATCTGAATAGTTTTAAATCCCATGATGCGCCGTTTGCTGAATAGAAGAAGCTGATTTGTCAATTCCGCTGCACGTCCGGAAGCATGTATTATATCCTTAAGGTCAGCCTGAAGAGAATCCGTGTTGGCTTTGGCTTCATTAATGTCCATAATTGCAAGTTCTGCCGTTCCCTGTATCGCTGTTATAAGATTGTTAAAATCGTGAGCTATTCCACCGGCAAGATTTCCAATAGCTTCCATTTTTTGAGCTTTAAGGAGCTGTGAATGTATCTCTTCCTTCTGGTTTTCCGCTTCGATTTTATCTGTTATATCGGTCCATATAATTATAATTAACCAGCATGAGTTGTCGCTTATTATCGGGGATATGGTTGCTTCGTATAAGCGTTTTTTGGGCCCTGTATCTGAAATACCGTTTTCGTAAACAATTTGGGGGATAAAAATAGTCCTGTTATTTTTAGCTTTGATTATACTTTCTATGATATTAATTTTTTTGTAGAATGGTATGTCGGAAATGTGTACAATTCTATTTTCGCAGATGGAGGCAATTGTCGGGAATGTCTGTTTAAATGCATTATTTATCTGAAGAATTATGCCGTCAGGGCTGGTAAGCTGCACAGGAAAAACCATCTGGTCAATTATCTGGAACACGTGTTTTTTGTCTGCCTCAATTTCTTTTTTTTCAGCTTCGAGTGAATTAATTGATGATTGTGCAATCAGAGCGAGGAGCATAATCATGAAAATACCGAGAAGCCTCATCCATAGATAGAGAGCCGGGGGGTGAAAGATGGATGCAGTAATATTTAAATTGCTGTTCAAAAGCGTATCGCGAAATCCGGCAAGAAGCCAGTAAATAGTGCTTAAACCTATTCCAGGAGAAATTACATTTCTTTTCTTGTTTTTTAATTTATTTTTTTCGTTATGTATGGAATCAATTGCTGCACCTCCAAGAATAATGATGCATATTACGAGAAGCTTCATCCAGAATGCTATAGGTTCGGGTTTGAACAGGCGTTCATAAAGAGTTCCATTGCCAATTATCAACGCGTCCCGGATAGATTCCAGAAACCAGTAAATCAGGCTGAATGCAAATGAATTTAAAAGCCATTTATGTGATCGATAAATATTCATCTCAATTCCAAGGTTATTTGTAATGGATATTGATAATTTTCAGATAATGTCAATATTGTTTATATACAAAGACCATGCCAGTTTAAATGGCTTTTAATTGTAGCTCTAACTTCTGTATAAACAGGAGATTGTGAAATAATTGCCGTAATTATTAGTAAAGGATAAAAATTTCATAATGGAATATTTGTTGTGACTCCATTAATTTTTGCTGGCATTCTTATTGCAGTTAAATTTACATTAGATAACGGCTGAATAAAAAAATTGATTTTTACTACAAAAAATAGTTATTTTACACGTTATGGATAATAAAAATAAAAAAGCAGAAGATGAATTGATGGATAATGAGGAGAGGTTCCGAAGTATTTATGAGAATTCAACGATTGGTATTTACCGCACCACACCTGACGGCAGGGTTTTAATGGCAAATCCGGAGCTTGTGAGAATGCTGAGGTATGACTCGTTTGAGGAGCTTGCAAAAAGGGATCTTGAAAAAGAAGGTTATGAGGAGTATAAAAGATCAGAATTTAAATCCTTACTTGAAAAAAATGGTGAAATAAAGGGACTGGAATCAAAATGGTACAGAAAGGACGGCTCATTTTTATTTGTAAGGGAAAGCGCCAGAGTTGTACGTGATGAAAAGGGCAGAGTAGTTTACTATGACGGAGTTGTGGAAGATATTACTGATCGAAAAATTGCAGAAGCGAAGGAGAAAAAGCAGAAGAAAAGCCTGGAAATTTTATCAGATGTTGCCATGATGTTTGTTGAATTATCGTTTGATAGGAATATCTATGAATTTATAGCAGAGCAGCTTCAATCTTTTATTATGGGGAAGTCATACGTAGTTGTTAATTCTATTGATTCGTTGCAGGGCATACTGACGAATCGGGCTATTGCAGGATTGGGACAAGGGTATAAAAAAGTTGCTCAATTACTTGGAAGGGATTTGAAGAAGCTGTATTTCAAGGCTGATGAAAAGGAGCTTAGTTATTTAAATGACGGCAGGCTTCACGAAAGCGGCAGGACACTTTATGATATCTTTTTTAAAACAGTTCCTTTGAAAGTCTGTTCTGTATTGGAAAAGCTTTTTAACGTCGGTAAAATCTATACAATTGGCCTTGTAAAAGAGGGAAAATTATTCGGCACGGTACTAATATTCATGCAGAAGGATCAGAAACTTAATGTGGATAAAAGTATAATCGAAACTTTTGTAAAACAGTCAGCAATAGCAGTTCAGAGAAGAAATGCAGAAGAACGTATAAGACATCTTAACCTTATTCTCGGTTCTATCAGGAATGTTAATCAGCTGATAACAAGTGAAAAAGATAAAAAAGAGCTCCTCAGTAAAGCTTGTAGTATTTTAACTGAAACCAGGGGGTATTCCAGTGTATGGATAGCTTTGTTGGACAAAAATAATAAAATTGAATATGCAGCAGAATCGAATATTGGAAAAAAATTTAAAGAAGTGCTTAAAAAGTTGAATTCCGGGTCAATGATAGAGTGCTGCAGAAGGGCAATGAGAACGGATGGGCTTGTTTTTATAAAAAATACTCATAAAGAATGTAAGGGCTGTCCCTTGCTTGGAACAAATCCGACAGAGAAGGCTTTTACAATAAGGCTTGGATATGAAGATAAAGTTTATGGATTGTTTTCAGTTTCACTCCCCGAAAATTTATCAATAGATGTTGAGGAGCAGCAGCTTTTTGAAGAGCTTGCGGGAGATTTATCCTTTGCTTTGTACAGAATTGAACTGGAAGAAGAGAATAGAAAAGCTGTAGAAAAGTTACGGTTAAGTGAAGACCGGCTGTCAAAAATAATGAAGGTCGCAAATGACGGCACATGGGACTGGAATTTAATAACAAACGAAGTTTACTTTGATCCAAGATACTATGAAATGGCAGGTTATAAGCCCGGTGATTTTCCCCATCATCTGCAGGAATTTCAGAAAAAAGTACATCCTGCTGATCTTGATTATGTTATGGAACAGGCTGAAAAGTATCTCAGCGGTGAAATAGACAGATATTCTGTGGAATTTCGTTTTAAGACAAAGAGTGGCACTTGGATATGGATTCTGGGACGGGGTATTATTGTTAAACGGGATGAAAATGGCCAACCTCTGCAGTTCATCGGAACTCACAGCGATATTACTGAGAGAAAACGAATTGAGCAGGAACTTAAACTATCAGAAGAGAAGTTCAGAAAACGAATTGAGCAGGAACTTAAACTATCAGAAGAGAAGTTCAGAATACTGTTTGAATTTGCCCCTGACGCCTACTACATTCACGATATGAAGGGAAACCTGATTGACGGGAATAAAGCAGCAGAAAATCTCATTGGATATACGAAAGAAGAATTGATAGGTAAAAATATTTTTAATCTTAATCTTTTACCAAAGAGTCAGATTCCCAAAGTTGCTGCAATGCTTGCAGAAAATGTTTCTGGCAAAAGAGTTATAAACAGAGAGATAACCCTGAAGAGAAAAGACGGAATAAAAGTGAATGTTGAAATCAGCGGTTTTTCAATTACTCTGCAAGGTAAAAAATTTGTTTTCGGTAATGCCCATGATATAACAGACCGCAAGAAAGCAGAAGTCATATTAAAACAGAGCGAAACAAGATACAGAACTATTTTCGAATCTTCCAGTGATGCTCTGTTTACAATGAAAGGAGAAATTTTTTCAGATTGTAATGAATCTACATTGAAAATGTTCAGGTGTAAAAGAGAAGACATAGTTGGAAATACACCATACAGATTTTCTCCAAAATATCAGACTGACGGGAGAAAGTCCAAAGATGCGGCACTTGAATACATTAATGCAGCACTGGATGGTAAACCCCAGTTTTTTGAGTGGAATCACTGCCAATTAGACGGTACGGTATTTCCTGCTGAAGTGAGTCTTAACAGATTTGAGATTGACGGAGAAACCTACCTTCTTGCAAGAGTTAAAGATATTACTGACAGAAAAAAATCTGAGGAAGAGCTTAAAAAGTGGGCAAATATTTTTGAATTTGCAGGATGGGGAATAGTTATAGGCGGCATTGATGAAGCAAAAAGTATAGAATTAATGAATCCTGCATTTGCCGCGATGCATGGTTATACAGTTAAAGAGTTAGAGGGTAAACCGATTACTGCTGTTTTCCCGCAGGATGAAATGGACAAGGTTATTAAAAATATAAATATTGCTCAGGAAAAGGGACATCACATATTTGAGGCTGATCATATCCGAAGAGACGGTACCCGTTTCCCATCTTTAATTGATGTTACTGCTGTAAAGGATGAAAAAGGAAAAGTTCTGTACAGAATTGTAAATGTCAATGATATTACAGAAAAAAAGAAGGTGGAAAATGCTCTTAAAAATTCCCTAAAAGAAAAGGATGTGCTTATAAGAGAAATCCATCACAGAGTTAAAAATAATCTGCAGATAATACACAGCCTCATCAGCCTGCAGCAGAGGGGATTAAAAGATGAAGAAGCGATTGAAAATTTCAATGAAACAAAGGCGCGTGTATTAGTTATGGCGAGAGTTCATGAAATGCTGTACGGATCAGACAACCTTTCGGAAATTAATTTTAAGAAATATCTTGAAAGTATGGCAGTAGAATTACTTTCAGGAAGCGATATCAGAAATAAAGTAAACCTGAAATATGATATTATGGATATTTATTTACATATAGAAACTGCTATCCCGTGCGGATTAATTGTAAATGAACTGATTACAAATTCATTAAAGTATGCATTTAAAGATATGTCCAAAGGTATAATTTATTTGTCATTTAAAAAAGATAAAAATAACATGGCAAAATTAATTGTAAAGGATAATGGTTCCGGCCTTACTAAAGATATTGATTTTGAGAATCCGGATTCCTTTGGGTTAAAACTTGTAAATATTTTAACAGAACAGCTTGATGGTGAACTCCGGATTTCATCTGGAAATGGAACAAAATTTATTATTACTTTCCCACTGGATAAATGATGAGCTTATACAAAATACTTATAGTAGAAGATGAACTGATTTTTGCCCATGAAATGGAATTATGGCTGGCTGAAAATGGATATGAAGTTTCAGGTATAGTTTCAAGAGGCGACAAAGCAGTTAATTCGGCAATTTCTTTACATCCGGACCTTGTTTTAATGGATATCCAGTTAAAAGGCAAGATAGATGGAATTAGTGCTGCAATACAGATTAAAGAAAAAGAGGATATTCCCATAATTTTTCTTACAGGTAATCCTGATCTGGAGAATTCGGAAATAAAAGCATTGATTCAGCCTGCTGCTGTTATTATAAAACCCGTCTCACAATGGAAACTTTTGGATACTTTAAATTCAGTGTTAAAATAAAAACACCGAATTTGACTGAGAACCTTCTTTAACAGGCTGTTTACTGAGATCCCTGCAATAACACCAAACAGATTTTTGCTGCAGCTCTATTTGATGAATTCCGGAAATATCAATTCCCGAAACGCGGGTTTACAACATTATTGTAGATAGAGCCGAATGTAAACCGGATTCCCAAACTTACGGAATAGTTGTACTGTGTAGAAAGCTGCTTTCTCTGCAGAAGTATCTCCTCTTCAGTTGCTTCTTCTTTTGCAAGAGATACCTGATCGTGAATAATTGAAGCACGGCCGTGAACCATCAATTCGAATCCTTCAAAAACTCTGAAACTTAAATAACCGGACAGACGGAACATGTTTTTATCAAAGTCGTGAAGATAATGAGATCCTGTAAGGGTTGTGTGTACGGATCCCCATTTTTCCCTAAGCTCAAATATTGCATCAAGACGCTGGCTAAAAAGCACTTCTTCTTTTTTATCGTAAATTGTCTCTTCAAGATATTTGTTGTTATGATATCCGATTCTGTACATTAATCTGAACTGCTTTCTTGTTGATTCGCTGTAGGGAAAAATATCATACTCTATTGCCGGAGCAAAATAACCGAACAGATCTGCATTGGAGTATGTTGATGAGTTTATAGAAGAAGTAAAACCGGCAGACCAGTGTTCCCCAAAACTCTTAACCACTGTGGATCTCATCATGTAAGATTTGGATACGCTTGTGTATTGGCCGTCTGAAAGGTCATATTTTTCATTGTCATATTCAGCTTTTGCAAATGCGCTGATTTTTAATTCATTTGTAACTCTGTCCACAGTCAAGGAACCATCAATATTATTACTGGTAGTTGATTCCTGCCCCCTTAATCTCGAAGAAAGATTTATGCCAAAAACCCAATGATCCCACTTATCGTTTGAAATGGTTGTGGTTCCCGAATTGTGCAAAGGCATTTTAATTTTGAGCATATTCCCTGCAGGAGTCCGAGCAACGTACCTTACAAGACCGAGTTTTATTGCCTGAACCAGGCCTTCTCTAATTGTCTCTTCAGTGTCTGTTTTTTTAGAGATGTATTTTAAAGTGTCATTCATAGAAGCAAAATTACTCTGGCCCATAAATGTCACAGTGAATTCTGTGCCATTACTGCCTGTTCTTTGTGTTGTTACCATTACAAAAACCTGTGCCTGCTTTCTGTCTCTTACATAGTTTACAAAAGGAATTTCCGTTTTAATATATTCAGCATGTTTTTTATATCTATATGAAATGTCCAGAAATATTTTTACGGCATTGTCTTTCCATGATTCTTTTTGTGAAGGTTCAGCTGTAGTTGCTGAAATAATTTTTGATACAGAAGAGAATAATAATATAAAGATCATCAGTACAATGATGTGTGATTGATTCCGCCCATGTGCAAACTCTTTTTGTGCTTTCATTCTTTTCCATTCTCTGTTACTATTTAAAGTTACATTAATTTGTGTAGTTAGTTTTATACGCAGCTCTTAAACCGATGTTCCAAAATATTGTCTGATTTTTTGATTAATGACAAATATTGGTATGTTTTTAAAAATATGATAAAGTATGATGAAACTGTTATCTTGTAATAAGTGTGTATTTTAAGCCGTAGCGTTTTTTTAATGTATTCCCAAATGTATAAGCTTCTTCCCTTGAGCTGAATGCTCCTATCCATACAAGGTATAATTTCATGCCGTTTTTCATTTTTGATTTTAATTCTACGCGATACCCTTTTTTCTCAAAAAAAGATTTCCTTAAAATTGCATTCTGCTGACGTGTAAATGCACCTACCTGGATTGAGAATGCAGGAGTCTGGCGGTTATTCTGTAAGTTGTCTTTTTTTACCTGTTTTTTCCCTGATAAAAGCTCAATCTGCTTTTTTGAGGAATTGGCAATCTCCGTATCAGGATATTTTCTGAGTATTTCGGAAAACTTCATCAGAGCTGAATCTTCTTGGCCGAGAGCATATAAAGACATCCCGGCCCAAAATATGCACTTGGCCTTTAACGGAGAATTCGGAAATTTATTTGTGATCTCAATGAATTCATTTTTGGCCTGCTTGTAAAGGCCGGAAGCGTATTTCTGCTGTGCAATGCGTAAAAGTGCATCATCGCAATAAGGGCTTTGAGGATATTCTTTTATTAGCTTAGTATAATTCTTAACAGCTTCATCTCCGTCAGTTGATAAAAGGCCGTTAAGGAAGAGTAGAAGATCAGGCGTGTACCTGTTTTTATCAAGGGAGTTTAGAGTTCTTTTTGCTTCCTCTATTTTTCCTTTACGAATAAGATCCACTATTGAACCGGCTGACTGTCCGAATGCAGAATTAAAATTCATAATAAAATAAAAGAATAAAAGTATGCAGATATTTTTTTTCACTCTTTACAGCCCCCGAGAAATGAATCCCATGCTCCGCATGAAGGGCAGTGCCAGATAAGTTTTTTTGTTTTAAACCCGCAGGCAGAGCAGGTGTAAACTGCTTCTTCCGTATCATTCTTAAGCAGCTCCAACGCTGTCTGGAATGCCTCTTTATCTTGTTTTCTGTGCCGGAGAAGATTTATCAATAAAAGCCCGCACTTTTTATTGCCCGGATATTTCTCATACAAATTTTGGCACTCTTGAGCTGCCCTTTCAATATCGCCTTGTTTCATGTGAAGCTCTGCAAGATTGAGCTGCGCTTCAAAATTGTCGGGGTTTCTTGATATTACTTCCCTGTATATGATCTCGGTTTCTCCGTATCTGCCGAGATCAAAAAGCAGGTCTCTTATTTTGTCAAATGCCAGATATGCATACTTGGGATTTTTTTTTGTGAAAGTGGCCCATACTTCAAAAGCTTCAGGATCCCTGCCTTCTCTGCGCAGCGAATCTCCCCACAGAAGATATGCAGGTATACACTTTTTATTTAATTTCAGTGCTTCCTTAAACCGAATGCGTGCTTCTTTTTCCATGCCTGCCTTTACTGCGTCAAGCCCTGCTTCAACTTTGTATAAAGCAAGAATATTTGGAGTTTTATGTTTATTCCACCGATTAATATTCTGTCTCTGAAAAAATGCCTTGTCCCAGCTTTTACTTTCCTCATAAAGAGAAAGAAGGATTTCCTGATATTGAGTGTTTTTTTTATCCTGTTTTACAAGCTGCTCTGCCATATCAACAGCTTGTACGAGCAGCCCGGCTTTTTTATAGTCCCTGATTAAAGATGATAAAATTTCTCTTGTTTGAGTTTTTGTAAGGTTGCTTCGTACAAGAAGATTTTTGTGGACTTTAATAGCTTTCTGAGGATTCCCCTGTTCCCGTAAAATATTTCCAAGCAGAACGTATGCCATAATATTTTCAGTATCAGTTTTAACGGCTTTTTTTAGAAGTTCCAAAGCAGTTTCCCTGTCACCCTCAATAAAACAGTGCAGTGCCTCTGTATAAGGGGGAGTAAATCTTTTTTTCTTCTCTTTTGATATGACTGCCGAAGCTGTTAATATAACTGCAAGTGCTGCTCCGGCTATTAAAATATAATAGATGAGTGTCATGACTCCTCTTCTCCCTGATCATCAGAAGCCAGCTCCACCTCCTGTGACGGCTCTGCCGGCGGTTCATCATCAATATTAATGTTTCTCAGTTTATTTAGTTCCTCACGAATTTTTGTATTCTGTTTTTCAAGTTTATGTATTGTATTTTTTAATTTCAGCATATTGAGCATTGAAACAAGAACCCATGTAAGTACACCTGCTGCAAAAGAGATATAGAGGATGAAGTATAATGGAAGATTTGATGTTGTCCAGTTCAGAACATGCACAGACACGGTTTGTTCCTGGTTCTGCAGGGCAAAACCAAGGATTATTAGAATTACAAGCGCGGTCAGTATCCATCGAAAGACCCACATAAACGCCTCCTGTGATTTATTTAGTGTTTAAGTATTATTAAGAATATAGTTTTAAAATTCATAA
Organism: bacterium; assembly: GCA_021158245.1. Classification (NCBI taxonomy): domain Bacteria; species bacterium. The sequence continues at coordinate 25,417 of JAGGVB010000058.1, forward strand.
AGTTCCATAAATTTTTTAAACCAGAGCTTCTTTATACTCTTTTTCCTGAACTCCCCTTAAAGTAATCCCTCTCAGCTCTGTAATAATCAGATCAACAGGCTCGCCTGCCCTGGTATTGTTTTTTGGAAATACAACCGGATAATTTCCTGCTGTTTTTCCTATCCATTCCTCGTTTGAATTTTTACTTGTCGTTTCCGGAATAACTTCAACTTTTTTACCCATCATATTTTTTCTCTTTAAAAGAGAGATATCTCTCTGGAGTGCAATAATAGAATCAAGCCTTTCGTGAATAATGTATTCGGGAATTTTATTTGTCATTTTTGCTGCTTTTGTTCCTTCACGCGGGGAAAATCTGTATGTAAAAGCGTCGTCAAATTTTATATCCTTCATCGTGTTAAATGTTCCATCAAAATCTTCATCGCTTTCTCCCGGAAATCCAACAATGATATCAGTTGTTAATGTAAGATCAGGTACAATAGTTTTTGCTTTTTCAACTATATCCATGTAATGGCCGATTGTATACCCACGGTTCATAGCTTTAAGTACTCTGTCTGACCCTGCCTGCATGGGAAGGTGAAGATGAGGGCAGATTTTTTCATTTTCAGCCATTACTTTAAGAAGTTCAATAGAAATATCTTTGGGATGCGAAGTAAGAAAGCGAACCCTTAAAATCCCAGGTATTCCTGAAGCTTTGCTTAAGAGGCCGGCAAAATTTGTTTCTCCGTCATTATACGAGTTTACATTCTGCCCGAGAAGAGTAACATCTTTAGTTCCGCTCTGTGCCATTGAATAGAGCTCTTTAATTATATCTTGTGATGATCTGCTTCGCTCTCTTCCTCTTGTGTAGGGGACAATACAGTAAGAGCAGAAATTATTACATCCCCTCGCAATAGAGAGCCAGCCTGTTACATCTCCTGTGCGGGTAGGTTCAATACCGGAATAGGTCTCTCCTGAATTCAACAGTGTATCAATACATGATCCGTCTGTATGTTCTGAAATCATGTCCGGAAGTTTTCTGTAAGAGTCCGGCCCTGCAATAAAATCTACATAAGGATAGTTTTTTATGATTTTTTCCGAAGAAACCTGAGCTACACACCCAATTACACCGAGCCTGCGGCCGGATTTCATACTTTTCCAGTTTTTAAAAACAGTTATCCGTCCCATTGCCCGCTGCTCTGCATGATCCCGTACTGCACATGTGTTTATTATAATAATGTCCGAATCTTCAGGCGAACCGGTTTCTTCATATCCTGAGTCCTTCAGGATTGTACGAACGAGTTCGGAGTCATATTTATTCATCTGACAGCCGTAAGTTTCAATGTAAAAACTTACAGCCTTGTTTTTCAGTTGTTCTGTATTCATAGCACATAAAATTTAGGAGATTAATGGCTGAAATGCAATCTTTTTCTATATGTAACTTTTTTAAAATTTCCCTTGACAATTAAGAAATTATTGTTTTACTTATGGTGTCCCTAAAATTCCCTAAAAGTTCTTAGGATTTCTTCTTGTAGCCCTAAGTACGTCAATGAGGAGTCTAAAGTGCTCTGTTTCACAGGCAAATTTCCGTATGGTGTTGATTCAAAACGAAGAATCAACATTCCTGCCTCTGCAGTTAATGAGCTTTTCAGAGAGCATGAAGAGACTGGTAGCACTGATAATAAGAAAGAATTAAAGCAGACAGATATAATTTTTCATATAACCCGAGGGCCGAATGATTGCCTGTTTGTGTACCCGCGGGATGTTTTTGCGAGAAAAGCGGCACGCCTGAATTCACATTTTGGTTACAGAGGAACCGAAGATGATGAGGAGCGCCGCTATTTTCTTGAAACAGTCAGCGATGCTCATCCTGTGCGCTGTGACAATCAAGGGCGGATCACTGTTCCGCAGGAACATCTTGATTATGCAAAAATCAAGGATAAGGTTATGGTAATAGGCGCTATTGATCATCTCGAGCTTTGGAGCCCTGATATTTATAATATGTTTATTGCTCAGAGTTCTGCCACACCAAAAGACAGGGTTAGGCGCTATGGATGGGTTGAAAAAGAAGATCAATGACAGGAGCGGTGAATCAGGCTCTTTTCACAATCCTGTAATGGGGAAAGAGAGTGTCTCATTTTTATTAACAGACCTTTCAGGTATCTATGTTGACTCTACATTGGGAGGAGGAGGGCACGCAGAACTTTTCTTAAGCAAGACAGGCTCCAATGCAAAGTTTATTGGAATTGACAGAGACAGAGAAGCCGTTAAATTTGCGGGAAAGCGGTTAGAGGGCTTTGGTAAAAAGTTTACAGCAGTAAAGGGACGTTTTTCAGAGATTGACTACATACTTTCAGACCTTAAGATTTCAACAGTTGACGGGATATTTTTAGATTTAGGGATTTCTTCTTATCAAATAGACACTCATGAAAGGGGTTTTAGTTATCTGGCAGGAGGTCCTCTTGACATGCGTATGGATGCTGAACAGGATGAGAGAAGTTCGGATATTATAAATTCTTTTTCGGAGAAAGACCTTGCCGATCTCTTTTATGTTTTAGGAGAAGAGAGGCTGTCCAGGAGAATTGCAAGAAAAGTAGTGGAGCAGAGGAAAAAACATGCGATCACGACATCTGAAGATTTGGCAGAGATAGTACGTTCCGTGACACCATACAAGGGAAGAGTAAAGGTTTTGTCACGAATCTGGCAGGCTCTGCGTTTTGCAGTAAATGACGAACTTTCAGATTTGCAGAAAGGCCTTGAAAAAAGTTATCTGTTTCTGCGTCCGGGAGGAAGAATAGTTGTAATAAGTTATGAATCTTTAATGGACAGAATGGTAAAGAGATTTTTTAAGGGCTATTCTCCTGATTTTCACAGGGATAAGGAAAACCTCGGGGAAAGAAAATATTTATTTAAAATTTTGACAAAGAAAGTTGTAAGGCCTTCTATCGAGGAGATGGAAAAAAACAGCAGAGCAAGAAGTGCTTTGTTGAGGGCTGCTGAAAAGAGGTCTGAAACGGAAGAAACAGGGAGGATTTAAATATGCCGAGGAGAAAAAAAAGAAATTCCGGATTCGGAGTATTTCTCTTCCTTTTATTCTTTTCAGCGGTACTGGTATTGTATCTGCTGGGCAGTGTTGAAATAAACCTTGCTATTCTTGAGAATGACAATCTTTTAAAAGAGAAAGAGGATTATGTCCTTAAGGTAAATGATCTCAGGATGCAGATAAACCGGATGAGAAGCTATCAGAGTATTTCAACTTTGGCTAAAGCACAGGGGTTAATTTCTGTACCTGCGGTTATGATTGATGAATTAACCGTTGATTTAAATGAGCCGGGAAAGAAATCAATTCACAAGTCTTTGCAGAAGATGCAGTATGCAGGCATGAGATTGAGCCTTAATGAACAGCGTTGAATATTATACGGGAAATAATGATTGATGAGTGAAAAGACACGTTTAAAATTTGTGGGATTCTTATTTTTTTTCCTGATAGCGGGAGTGCTCGTGCGGACTTTTCATTTTCAGGTTGTTTCACGCGAACCGTGGAGTTCAATGGCTCCCAGGCAATATCAGGGCAGAGTCAAACTAATGGCCCACAGAGGGATTATCTATGACAGGCATATGAACATTATGGCTATGGATCTTCCCATCTATTCACTTGCCGTAGATCCGTCTATTATAAAAGATAAACAAAAGGCGGCCTTTTTCCTTTCGAAATCTTTGGGGCTTAACGAGCAGGAGTGCATTGATAAAATGTCTTCAGATGGAAGTAAGTCCTTTGTTTACATAAAGAAAGATATTTCAGAACAAGAGCAGATAAAATTGAAGAATTCCGGCATGCAGGGGCTGGTTTTTGTCCGTGAAAGAAAACGTGTGCGGCCTTTTGGAGATCTTGCAATTCAGACTATCGGTATTGTTAACAATAACAGGCAGGGAGTAGGCGGAGTTGAACAGGCTTTGAACGATTGGCTTGAAGGGCGGGACGGCTGGGCTATACTTCAGAAAGATGCGCGTAATAAAAAATTCACAAGCATTGATTATCCTGCAGAGCAGTCAAAGGATGGGCATCATGTCGTGCTTACAATTGATCATGCTTTCCAGTCTATTATAGAAGAAGAGATGAAGGCCAGTGTTGAAAAGTACAATGCTAAAAGCGGCACAGCGGTTCTTATGGATCCGTTAACCGGTGATATTCTTGCAATATCTTCTGTAGTTGGGAAATACGGCAATGACAAGCCGAAGTTTAATCAGTTTATCAGAAACAGAGCTATTCAGGACTGTTTTGAGCCGGGGTCCATTTTTAAGGTTATGACTGCATCTGCAGCTTTGCAGACAGGCCAATTTAAAGTAAACACACTTATTCATTGTGAAAACGGAGAATATACACTTGCAGGGCATAAGATACACGATCATAATGAGTCCTATGCATGGCTGACTCTTTCGCAGGTACTTGAGAAATCATCAAATATCGGAATTGCAAAAGTGGGGCAGAAACTTGGCAGAAAGACACTGTTCAGGTATATCAGAGATTTTGGATTCGGAAACAGAACAGGCGTGGATCTTCCCGGCGAAGAGCCCGGAATACTTCATCCAGCTTACGACTGGAATGAATTTGAAGTTGCAACAACCTCCTTCGGACAGGGAATTGCCGGAACAGCTCTTCAGATTGCAGATGCAGTATCTGCAGTTGCTAACGGAGGCAGACTTTTAAAACCTCTTATCTGGAAAAAAATTCTGGACAGCAGCGGTAAAGAGGTGCGTACTTCCGAGACAAAGGTGGTCAGGCGTGTTATCTCTGAAGAGACTGCATTTAAAATGAGAAGAATTCTTGAATCTGTTGTAAAGAACGGCAGCGGCCGTGCAGCTGGAGTGGAAGGAGTCAGAGTTGCAGGTAAAACCGGTACTGCACAGAAATCTTTACCAGGTATGAAAGGTTACGTACAAGGCGCCTATGTGAGCTCATTTGTAGGATTTTGGCCTGCTGATACACCATTTTTTGTTCTCGTTATTGTTTTTGACGAGCCTAAGGGAAGTTACTGGGGCTCACATACTGCAGCTCCTGTATTTTCTGCAATAGTATCACGGCTACAGGGAATTGCAGGCCCGGGAAGAATTCCGCGTTTGCCTCAGGAAAAAAATAAGGGCAGAAAGAGGATTGATTTTGCATCTTACACAAAAGAGCTTCCTCTGAAGGCTGATAAAATATCACAAAAATCCCGCAAAGCCGTATCAATTCACTACCTGCCTGACCTTACGGGATTTACTGTGCGCGATGCTCTCGAAATGCTGATAGACTATAAAATAAAGGTAAAAATAGAGGGTTGTGGTGTTGTATTAAGGCAGATACCAGGGCCGGGCAATAAAGTTAAAAAGGGGATGATATGCCGGCTTATTTGCAATACCACTCTGTAATTGTATGATAACAAAAGAGCTGAAAAATCTCTGTATGTCTGCTGATTTGCCGGCTGAATACGACGGTACAATTGAGATTACCGGTATAAGCTGTGATTCAAGAGAAGTTAAGCCGGGATATCTTTTTGTCGCTGTACGCGGTTTAAAAACCGACGGACATTTATTTATCAGGAAAGCTGTTGAAAAAGGCGCTGCTGCTGTAATCGCCGAAGAATTTATTGAAAATATTAATGCCCCTCTGGTTCTTTGTGAAAATTCACGCAGAGTGCTTTCTCTTCTTGCAAAGAATTTTTACGGAGACCCTGCAAACAGCATGAAGCTTATCGGGGTTACAGGCACTAACGGAAAGACAACTACAACTTATTTTCTTGAATCTCTCTTCAGTGAGGCGGGAGAGAGCGTGGGAGTAATAGGCACATTAAATTACAGGTGGCCGGGGCATGAGGAAAATGCAGTGCGAACCACTCCTGATGCAGTGGGCCTTTACAGATATCTATATGAAATGAAGAAAAGCGGTGTAACGCTTGCTGTTGTGGAAGTATCTTCCCATGCTCTTGAGCAGTACAGAGTATTCGGGCTCTCCTTTACTGAAGCTGTATTTACGAATATATCCCACGATCATCTTGATTACCATCACACTATTGATGCATATGCAGTGGCAAAGGCCAAACTTTTCTCAATGGTAGATTCTGACGGGAAAAGCATAATAAATTATGATGATAAATTTTTTATGGCTATGGAAGCAGCTTCTTCCGCGGATGTGGCAGGATACGGAAAATCTCCTGAAGCTAAGTATCAAATTTTATCTGTCACTCCGTTTGACAGAGGAACAAGGTTTTCTTTGAAAACCCCGGACGGAATTATCAATTTAACAATTTTTGTCTGGGGTATGTTCAATGTTTACAATGCAGCAGCAGCTGCTGCTGCAGGGTTTGAGATGGGATTGTCAAAAGAAAATGTGATTAAAGGAATAGCTTCCCTTAAAAGAGTTCCCGGCAGAATGGAAGGTATAAGATCAGCCGACGGAAGATTCAGGGTAATCATTGATTATGCCCACACTCCGGATGCTCTTCAGAAAGTACTTGAATGTGCCAGAGAATTCACAGATAGAAAGCTTATTGTGGTTTTCGGCTGCGGCGGTGACAGGGACAGGGAAAAGAGGCCTGAGATGGGAAGGGCGGCTTATGTTTTTGCTGATGAGGTCTTTATAACCACTGATAATCCGCGAACAGAGGACCCTGATGAAATTATTAATGAAATTATTGCAGGAGTGGGTAAAAAAAACCCGCAGATACATGTGATTTCTGACAGGGAAGAGGCAATAAAACAGGCAGTTGCATCAGCCGGAGAGGGAGATACTGTTGTTATTGCAGGTAAGGGGCACGAATCTTATCAGATTATCGGAGCAAAAAAAATTCCTTTCAGCGACAGAAAAATCGCAGAAAAATATTTAATGCAAGGGCATAAATAAAATGAAATTAACCCTTGGCGAAACAGCAGACCTTTTTAATGCTGCTCTCTCTTCTAAAGAGAGAGTAAAAAATGTGGAGTCTGTAGAAACAGACTCAAACAAATGCGGAAAAGGGTCCCTGTTTTTTGCATTAAAGGGTGAACGATTTGACGGCCATGATTTTGTAAATAATGTGAGAGAAAATGGAGGAATCGGAGCTGTAGTTGAAAGAGATGTGAATATTTCGGAAGAAGGCGGGCCTTTTGCGCTTATATATGTTGATAATACGTTAAAAGCCCTTCAGTACCTTGCATCTTTTTACAGAAGCAAGTTCAATCTGCCGGTAGCAGGTATAACAGGATCCAACGGAAAGACAACAACAAAGGAGATGACAGCATCTGTTCTTTCAAAAAAATACAAGGTTGTAAAAACCTCCGGTAATCTTAACAATCATATCGGTGTTCCCTTGACAATTCTGTCATGGAAGGATGAACCGGAGTTTGCAGTGCTTGAAATGGGCGCTAATCATATCGGGGAGATCAAGAATCTCTGCAGTATTGCAAAGCCGGAATATGGAGTAATCACAAATATAGGCAGAGGGCACATAGGTTTTTTCGGATCAATTGACAATATTTTTAAAGCTAAAAGAGAGCTGGCTGATTCTCTTCCGGAAGGGGGAACACTTTTCCTTAACGGTGATGATGAAAGATTAAACCGGATAAAGCTAAATAATGTGAAAATAATCAGATACGGATTCAGCAGCAAGTGTGATATTAAGGGGAGTAACCCTCGTATAAATTCCGGAGGAAATGCAGTGATGGATTTTAACGGAGCTGTAGTTACACTTAATTTGCCCGGCCTCCACAATCTTTACAACGGCCTTGCAGCTGCTGCTGTGGGAATATATACAGGGGTTTCTCTGCGGGATATTCAGGAATCACTTGAAGAATTCAGAGCTGTTGATAAAAGAACAGATGTTGTATTTACAAATCCCTTTATTCTTATAAATGATGCATACAATGCTAACCCTGATTCAATGGAAGCTGCATTTGCTGCTGCAAAAGAGATGGCGGGGCAGGGTACAAATCTCATCGCAGTGCTCGGAGATATGTTTGAGCTTGGGAAATACAGCAGGAAAGAGCATCAGTCTGCAGGTGAGAAACTGGGATTGTATGGATTTAATACACTCTTCTGTATTGGCAGAGACATGGCCTACACAGCCGAGACAGCAGAAAAATCGGGCCTTATACATGTCAGCCATTATTTATCTCAAAAAGATCTGATCCGGAATTTAATTGGCTATATCTCTCCAAATGATGTTGTGCTTGTAAAGGGGAGCAGAGGAATGCAGATGGAGAAGGTTGTGGATGAACTTAAACAATTAAAATTTCAAAACGCGGGAGAGTAAATTATGCTCTTTCATATTCTTTATCCTCTGAGGGACCAGTTTATAGGTTTTAACCTTCTCGGATATATAACTTTTCGTTCAGCTTCGGCAGCTGTGACAGCTTTGCTTGTAACTTTTATCATCGGGCCTTTTATTCTCAAGTGGCTGAGGAAGAAACAGTTTAAAGAGATAATCAGAACTGAAACCCCTGATTCTCACAGACAAAAAGCTGGTACTGTGTCTATGGGCGGTATCATAATTATTATTGCAGTGCTGGTACCTGTACTTCTTTTTGCAAAACTTAACAATATGTATACCCAGTTGATGATTATATCTACTCTGTGGATGGGTGCAGTAGGCTTTATGGATGACTATCTTAAAGTCGTAAAGAAGATGCCCAAGGGCCTTATAGGAAGGTACAAGCTTTTAGGCCAGGTATTACTTGGGCTCCTGGTTGGCCTTGTTGTAACTTTCTCGCAGGAATATTCCGGTGTTAAACTTGGCGGGCAAGTTGTTAATGTCAGCTGGTACACAAGTATTCCGTTTTTCAAGAATCTTCTGATTAATTTCGGGTGGTTTTATCTGCCTGTTGTAATCATTGTAATTACAGGCACTTCCAATGCAGTAAACCTGACAGACGGCCTTGACGGCCTTGCAATCGGACTTGTGGGTATAGCTGCTGCTGCCTGGGCAGGTATGAGCTATGTAACAGGCCGTGTGGATTTTAGTGACTACCTCAATGTCCTGTATCTGAAGAATGCGGGTGAACTTACTATTTACTGTTCTGCCCTGATAGGAGCATCTTTGGGATTCTTATGGTTTAACAGCCACCCTGCATCAGTATTTATGGGTGACACAGGAGCTCTTGCACTCGGAGGTGCAATGGGTACAATGGCTGTGATTCTGAAGAAAGAGCTGCTGCTTTTTATAGTAGGAGGTGTTTTTGTAGCAGAAAGCCTTTCAGTGATTCTGCAGGTTGCTTCTTTCCGTCTCAGGGGAAAACGTATTTTTAAAATGGCTCCAATTCATCACCACTTTGAACTTTTGGGGTGGCCTGAAGAGAAGATAGTTGTCCGATTCTGGATAATAGGAATTTTACTTGCACTATTAGGCTTGAGTACATTTAAAGTCAGGTAAAGCCAATGGTTATAGATGTTAAAAATAAACGTGTTACAATTCTCGGAGCCAGCAGAAGCGGCCTCGGTGCGGCGAAACTTATATCCGGGCATGGGGGACAGGTATTTGTAACGGAACTTGCTTCCGAAGATAAGATGCAGGCTGCTGTCTCTATGCTGAATAAGCTTGGCATTAAGTATGAGTTTGGAGGGCACAGCAGCAGTATTTATAATTGTGATTTTTGTGTGATAAGCCCGGGTATCTCAATATCAAGCCCGGTTGCGGAAAAATTCAGAAGTATGAATATCTCTCTATATAGTGAGCTGGAAGTTGCTTCATGGTTCTTTAAGGGGGAAATTATAGCTGTAACCGGATCAAATGGCAAGTCTACAGTTACTGCTTTGACAGGTGAAATTCTGAAGAGGGCAGGTATAGAGAGTATTACTGCCGGAAATATAGGCACTGCATTTTCAGAAGTTGCAGAGTCTGTAAGCAGCAGCGGATATGCAGTTGTCGAGGTAAGCAGTTTTCAGCTTGAGGCTGTATCTGATTTCAGGCCGCACATAGGCATTTTTCTGAATCTGACGGCTGATCATCTTAACAGACACGGAACAATGGACACATACGGTAAACTGAAAGCAGGGCTTTTTAAAAATCAAACCGAAGAAGATATTGCTGTTTTTAACGGCGATGATGAAGGTGTAAAAAATCTATTATCGAATGTTCGCGGTAAAAAGTATGAGTTCGGACTTGAACAGGCAGAAGGAAGAGCAGGGTATGTTAAAAATAACATCCTGACTGTAATCGGAAATTCCGCTGAATATCAGCTGGCGGATGTGTCTGAAATTGGCATAAAGGGTGTTCACAATGTATTAAACTGCCTTGCAGCTTCAATTGCAGGTATCAATGCATCTGTCGATACTGTAATTATCTCTGAGGTGCTTAAAACTTTCAAAGGTCTGCCTCACAGAATGGAGTTTGTGGAGGAGATAGACGGAGTAAAGTATTACAATGATTCCAAAGCAACAAATGTGGATTCTGTCCGGTATGCTTTGACAAGCTTCAAAGAGCCTGTAGTCCTGATTGCAGGGGGAAGAGACAAGGATTCGGATTTCTCCGTACTTGAAACTATGGTAAAGAAACATGTCAGAAAAATGCTTTTAATTGGCGAGGCTGCTGAAAAGATGGAGAAGGTTTTAGGGCCTGCTGTTGATACTGTGCTGGCGGAAAGCATGGAAGAAGCAGTATATCTTGCCAGTGTTTCTGCAGAAAAAGGTGATGCTGTACTGCTTTCACCTGCATGTGCAAGTTTTGATATGTTTAGGAATTTTGAGGACAGAGGTGATAAATTTAAAGATTTGGTGAGGAAACTAAAAAAATGATGAATAGAAAAGGACAGCCCGACATCATCCTTTTATCAGTAACTGCTATACTTGTTTTGATAGGTATACTTGTAATTTACAGCGCAAGTTCATTCAGGGGGGCTGAAGATTACAGTGACGCGTTTCTATTTATAAAGAAACATCTGATCAAAGTAGCACTTGCCTTGTTTTTTATGCTGATTTCATATAAAATTGATTACAGGTTCATAAAATATATTACACCCTTCAGTCTGTTGGCTTTTATACTTCTCCTCTTTTTTGTCCTGTCCGGGCCGAAAATAAACGGCAGCAGACGGGCTATTTCTCTTATGGGAATGGGATTTCAACCCTCGGAGTTTATGAAACTTATATTGATTTGTTATATGGCTGCCCTTTTTTCCAAATCAAAAGGCAGAATTTCCGAGAACAGGGAGACACTTATAATTCATTATTTCATTTTTTTATCTATTGTTGTACTTGTTTTTATAGAACCTGATCTCGGAACAGCTCTGGTGATGTTTTTTATAGGATTAACAATGCTGTTTATCGGCGGTGTACCCGGGAAGAAACTTGCTGTTATGGCAGCGGCACCTGTACCATTTGTGGCCTTGGGTTTTGCAATTTTTCCTTATCAGATGCAGAGATTAAGAGATTTCTGGAATTCTGTTTTTAACGGCGGGTCAATGAGTTATCAGGTGAAACAGTCCATTATAGGGCTTGCTCACGGCGGCCTTGCAGGAGTAGGTTACGGAGCGGGAAAACAAAAGCTCTTTTTTCTTCCGGAGCCGTTTTCTGATTTTGTGCTTGCAAGTTATGGCGAAGAGATGGGCTTTATAGGTATGCTTTTTCTTTTTCTGCTTCTGGTAATTGTTCTCTGGAGAGGAATACACATAGCAGTGAATTCCCAGGACAGGTATGGTTTTCTTCTTGCAGGAGGAATTACAGCAATGATTCTTATTAATGCATTAATGAATGCAGGAGTCGTTGTAAATCTTCTGCCTACAACAGGGCTGCCCTTTCCGTTTTTAAGTTACGGGGGGTCGTCACTTATAGTTCATATGATAGGTATAGGCATACTTCTAAATATTTCGAAAAGAAACTCACAGATGCAGGTCGGCTCTTTTGAAGGAATCAGCCTCTGATGAAAGAGTATAGAATAATAATTACAGGCGGAGGTACAGGAGGGCATCTCTATCCCGGGATTGCACTGGCGAATGAGTTTAAGAAAAGTATTTCCTGCAAAATTCTTTTTGTCGGTACCAAAAAAGGAGTAGAGGTTTCTGTTGTACCTGCACATGGATATGATCTTAAATTTGTATGGATAAGCGGGATCAGCAGGGGGCGTGTAGTAAAAAATCTGCTTTTTCCTTTAAAAATGGCAGTATCATTTTTCCAGGCTTTTACAATAATTCGTAAATTCCATCCTGATGCAATAATAGGCACAGGCGGGTATGCAAGCTGGCCGGTTCTCAGGGCAGGAGTTATAACAGGCGTTCCGGTATTTATTCAGGAACAGAATATCAGGCCCGGGTTAGTTACACGTGTTATGGCTCCAAAAGTAAATACTGTTTTTACAAGTTATATAGAGACCGAAAAATATCTTAAAGGGGAAACAAAAAAAGTAGTTGCAGGGAATCCTACAAGAAACGATTTGGATAAGGCAGACAGGCTGCAGGGCATAAAATTTTTTAATCTTAATAAAGATAAAAAAACAGTTTTTATTTTCGGAGGAAGCCAGGGGTCTCTTTTTATCAATAATTTAATGGAAAAAGCAGGCCCATTGCTTGCAATCGACCATAAATTACAGATTTTATGGGCAGCAGGCCCGAGATGGGCGGAGATGATTAAGGGAAAAGTGAATAATCCTGATATTAAGATTTATCCGTATATAGAAAACATGGCTGCAGCATACGGCGTAAGTGACCTGGTTGTGTGCCGCTCAGGCGCAACTACAATTGCCGAAATTACACGGCTCGGGATTCCTTGTCTTTTCATCCCTTTTGCTGCGGCAGCTAATAATCATCAGGAGAAGAATGCGGAGATTCTATGCAAAGCCGGAGCTGGTGAAATGATCAGTGAAAAAGAGGCTGATTCTGAAACTATTATTCGAAAAATTGTATCGATTATAAGTAATGAAATAAAATTGAAGAAAATGGCGGCAAATGCGCTGAGTTTCGGTAAACCCGATGCAGCACAATCTATTGTAAAAAGTATTCTTGAAGAGATTGAAATATAACCTTAAAAAGGGGCTATTCATGAAAAAACAGACAAAGATAGTTCTTGCTGAGAGTGAATCAATAATAGCTGAAGATGTAGCAAATCTTGTTAAAACGTGGGGTTTTGATCTTCTCGGACGTGCGACAACTCAGGATGAGCTGATGAAATTTGTAAAGGACTACAGGCCTGAAGTTATTATTTTTGATACTTTGCTGAGAGGTAAACGTGATACTTCTCTTATTGCACAGCAGATCTATAAAAAGTACGGCACATCTCTCGTTATTCTCGGGGATAGGACGGATTTGCAGGATGGAAAATCGTTAAATAGAAAATTTTCATGGGTTGCAAAGCCGTTTAAAGAGGATGAATTGAAAAAGGCTGTAAAAAAAATGGCCTCAAAACGTGCTGCATAGATTAATCTTCCGGTTCATGCCGGATGGAGGTGTATTATCGGTATCTATTTAGGGAGAACGAGATGCGTTCATTTTGTCGGAATAGGCGGAATAGGAATGAGCGGGATTGCAGAGGTTCTTCTGAATTTGGGATTTAAGGTAACCGGATCGGATCTTCAGTCCAGTTCGGTAACAGAACATCTTCATGAACTCGGTGCATCAATATACCAGGGGCACAGTGCCGGGAATATTTCAGATGCGGATGTTGTTGTTATATCATCTGCTGTACCTGAATCCAATGAAGAAGTTACAGCAGCACACAGGAAAAAGATACCTGTTATACGAAGGGCAGAGATGCTGGGCGAACTTATGCGCATGAAGCAGGGTGTGGCAGTAGCAGGCACTCACGGGAAAACAACTACTACTTCAATGACAGGGTTGGTACTCCAACAGGGCGGTCTTGACCCCACACTTATTGTGGGAGGCAAACTGCGCAGCCTTGACACAAATGCAAAACTCGGAGAGGGTGAATATGTTGTTGTAGAGGCAGATGAGTATGACCACTCTTTTCTGCAGCTTACACCTGTTATTGCAGTAATAACAAATATCGAAAATGAGCATCTTGATTGTTACAAGGATCTGGATGATATCAAGCGGACATTTACTCAATTTGCAAATAAAGTCCCGTTTTACGGAGCAGTGATACTCTGCCTTGATGAAGAGCCTCTTCAGGAGATGGTTACAAAATTGGAACGCAGAATCGTAACTTACGGACTTTTTCCGCAGGCTGAGATAAGAGCGGAATCTGTCACTTTTTCAGAATCCGGCTCAGAGTACGATGCTTATTACAGAAATAAAAAACTTGGAAGAATAAAATTAAATTTACCCGGAATTTACAATGTGAAGAACTCTCTTGCAGCAATAGCTGTAGGTTTTGAGCTTGAGATTGATTTTAAGAACATAAAAAAGGCTCTTGAAGGGTTCACAGGCGTGCACAGACGCTTTGAAATCAAAGGCAAAGAGAAGAACGTCATTATTGTAGATGATTATGCACACCATCCAACAGAGATAAAAGCGAGCCTGAAAGGAGCAAAAGACGGTTATTCAAGGCGGATTATAACAATATTCCAGCCACATCTGTATTCCAGAACAAGAGATTTTTATGAGGACTTCGGTAAGTCATTTTTCAATACGGATATTTTGATTGTAACAGATATTTATCCTGCAAGGGAAAAACCAATTGAAGGAGTTTCGGGCCGGTTAATTGCAGATGCTGCAGAACTGCGCGGCCACAGAAATGTAAATTACATTCCTGATAAAAACAAAGTTGCTGATTTTGTCGGGGACATAATAAAACCAGGCGATATGGTGATCACAATGGGTGCAGGCGATATATGGAAGATTGGTGAGGAAATATTAAAGAGGCTGAAATCCTGATGAATGAAGGGACCAGAAATCTGAAGAGATTTAAACAGGTTTTCAAAGGGCATGTCATGCTAAATGAGATGCTCAGCTCTCATACTTCCTTTAAAATCGGGGGGCCTGCAGATTTGTATGTTTTTCCAAAAGATATGGAGGATCTTACAAATCTTGTAACTTATTGCCAGCAGGAGAATTATCCTGTATTTGTAATAGGGAACGGTACAAATCTTCTTGTAAGTGATGATGGTTTCAGGGGGGTAGTCATAGACCTTTCCCAGACTTTTCGGCATATTAAAGTAAAAGGTACGGAATTGACTGTGGGAGCCGGAGTTACACTTTCAGGGCTTCTGTCATTCTGCACTATCAGAGGATTTTCCGGTCTGGAGAAGCTTTCAGGTATACCAGGCCAGATAGGGGGCTGTATTTCGCTCAATGCAGGGGCTTTTGGAAGAGAAATCGGCGATGTTGTGGAAGCAGTCAGAATTCTGGACAAGTTCAATACCCTTGAAAAGATATCCGGAGATGAAATTAATTTCGGATACAGGCATACGGGCCTGGAGAAAAAGAGTGTTATTGTGGAAGCTGTATTCAACTTAACAGATGGAAATCCGAAGGAGATGGAAGCAGTTCAGCGTTCCTATCTTCAAAAGAGAAAAAAAACGCAGCCGCTTTCCCTTCCTTCAGCAGGATCAGTTTTTAAGAGGCCCAAAGGAGATTTTGCAGGCAGGCTTGTAGAAGACGCCGGGTGTAAAGGGCTTAGAATCGGTGATGCAATGGTTTCCAAAAAACACGCAAATTTTATTGTCAACGTAGGAAAAGCAAGAGCTGTGGATGTTGTAAGACTTATTGATGAAGTACGGGAAAGAGTTTTAAAACGGTTTGGTGCCACTCTGGAACCGGAAATTCATTTTTTGGGATTTGATTTATGAGCAGGAGTATAATAAAAAAAGATGAGATTCTTGCCAGCCTTGTAAAATTGATATATACAGGCGCTGCACTCTGTATTATTTACTTTGCAGGCAGAGGTTATTTGCACTGGCTTGATCAGTCTCCTTTATTTAAAATAGAATCAATAAAAATTACAGGATCCAACTATCTTTCCGATGAAGAAATTTTGAGCCTCAGCGGCCTTGATAAAGCAAAGAAGATATGGGATGCAAGGTTAGAAGATGCGGTTAATTCAATAAAAACATATCCTTTTATAGAAGATGTCTCTGTGATCAGAAGGCTTCCTGACAAGATTGAAATAAAGGTAAAAGAGAAGGAACCTATTGCGCTTCTGAATTTTCAGGGGGATCTCTATTCAATAGACAGACACGGACTTGTGCTGCCTACAATTCCCGGAAAGATGTATAATCTTCCTGTAATAAGCGGTAATTTTAAAGGGGGGCTGAAGGTCGGCATAGAGATAGGAGGCGGCATTGCAAAACAGGGGTTATCAGTAATTACAGCAATAATCAGGCAGAAGCCGTCTCTTTACACCAATATTTCAGAAGTTGTTTTAAAATCAGGGGGCCAGGTAGTGCTTTTTACACGAAACAGGGGAATACCAGTAAAGATGGGAAGAAAAGAAATATCAAGAAAGATTACATATCTTGATGCAATCCTTGGCGAATTAAAAAGAGACCGCTCTCTGTCAAAAGTAAATTACATTGACCTGAGGTTCAGAGGACAGGTCGTTGTGGGAATGAGGGTATAAACTATGAATCCTTCGAGAGATATATTACGAGGCGACACCAGAAAAATAGTAACAGGTGTTGATATAGGTACCAGTAAAATTGGTGTTGTAATCGGAGAGTTAAATGAGGATGGATTAATAAATATTCTCGGAGTAGGTACCAGCCCGTCACAGGGGCTGCGCCAGGGAGTTGTGATTAACCTTGATTTGGCAGTCCAGTCAATAAGCAAGGCAGTGCATGAAGCCAAGCTTACAGCGGGTGTTGACGTAAAAGAGGTTATAGTCGGCATTGCCGGCGATCACATACGAAGCGTAAACAGCAGGGGTGTTGTAGGCGTATCCAGATCAGGGCATGAAATTACACAGCAGGATGTCAACAGAGTTATAGATGCAGCAAAGGCAATTGCACTCCCGATTGACAGAGAAGTGCTGCATGTACTCCCGCAGGAATTTATTGTAGATAATCAGGGAGGTATTAAAAATCCTGTAGGTATCTCCGGAGTAAGGCTTGAGGCGGAAATACATATTGTGACAGGTGCTGTCACATCTGCGCAGAATATAGTACGCAGTGTAACAAGAAGCGGGCTTAAGGTTGCAGGTATTGTTCTGGAGCCGCTTGCTTCAAGCAGCGCTGTTCTTGATGCAAGTGAAAAAGATCTTGGCGTAGCGTTGATTGATATGGGCGGAGGTACAACAGATGTGGCTCTGTTCTATGGCGGCGCAATAAGGCATACTGCTGTAATAGGCCTGGGAGGGCAGATTGTTACAAATGATATTGCACTGGGGCTGCGGACACCCCTTGAACAGGCTGAAGTAATAAAGAGAAAGTTCGGATATGCAACTGAAAGCATAATAAATAAAGAAGATATGTTTATAGTCCCGGGTATTGGAAACAGGGAATCAAGAGAAGTTCCGATATCTATGCTTACATCAATAATACAGCCGAGAATGGAGGAGATTTTCGGGCTTGCTGCTAAGGAAATTAAGAGATCGGATTACGGAGATGTCCTTGGTGCGGGTGTGGTTCTTACAGGAGGAGGATCACTTCTTAAAGGAGCCGAAGTTTTGGCAGAAGAAGTTTTTAGCCTGCCTGCAACTATTGGAATACCAAAAGGCTTTTCCGGCCTCTATGCAGCAGCTTCAAGCCCTATTTTTGCCACAGGAGTAGGCCTTGTATTTTTCGGGGCAGGACGGGGAGAAGAGGAAGTAAAACACCTTGGTGCGGATGAAGAGGGGCTTTTTACAAGAATTTATAAATGGATGAAAAAATTCGCAGAAGATTTTATTTAATGCCGGTTTTTTAAAAAGGGAATTAATCACAGTTTGTACATATCAAGGAGGCCATAATGAGTAACGGAAAAACGCTGGCGTTTGATTTTGCAGATGATGACAATGTCGTTGCAAAAATCAAAGTAATAGGTGTAGGAGGCGCAGGAGGAAATGCTATAAACCGTATGATTGAGGACGGTCTTACGGGTGTGGAGTTTATAGCAATTAATACTGATAAGCAGGCTCTTGACAACAACAAAGCTCCTATGCGCATCCAAATAGGCAAGAATCTCACAAAAGGGCTTGGTGCGGGAGGCAATCCTGAGATGGGCCGAAAGGGGATTGAAGAGAACAAGGATGCAGTAATTGAGGCTATCTCGTCAACTGACATGGTTTTTATAACCTGCGGTATGGGCGGCGGTACAGGGACCGGAGCCGCACCTGTTGTTGCGGAAATAGCAAAAGACCTTGGCGCACTTACTGTTGGAGTTGTTACAAAACCTTTTATGTTTGAAGGGAAAAAGAGGCAGGAGAGAGCTGCTCAGGGTATACAGATGCTGAAAGAGAATGTTGATACTCTGATTGTTGTGCCTAACCAGAAACTGATAAGCCTTGTACCGAAACATACTCCTCTCGAACAGGCTTTCAGAGTAGCCGATGAGATTCTGCTTCATGCGACAAAGGGAATTTCTGATGTTATAAATGTTCCCGGATTGATAAACCTGGATTTTGCAGATGTCAGAACAATAATGAATCAGATGGGTGATGCCATAATGGGTTCTTCGGTAGCAAGCGGAGAGAACAGAGCAAAAGAAGCAGCGGAGCAGGCAATATCAAGCCCTCTTATTGATGATGTATCAATCAGCGGGGCACAGGGAGTGCTTGTTAATATTACAGGCGGAAGCGATTTGAGCCTAAATGATATCAATGAAGCTACATCTGTAATTTATAATGCAGCAGGTGCTGACGCAAATATTATTTTCGGTGCAGTGATAGATAAAAGCATGAAAGAAGAAGTAAGGGTAACAGTTGTTGCAACCGGATTTCAGAAAAGCCGTTCAAAAGGCGGATTCAATTTTGGAAACGGACACGAAAAGAGAGATTTGGGCCTTTCGGAAAGTGAAGGAGACATACCGTTAATTAAAAAGTATTCGGAGGATCCCATTGTAAAAGCCATGGGAGGAGATTCCTTTGGTAATGACGGAGGCTTTTCTTTTGTCAGTAAGGATGATCTTGGAATTCCTGCTTTCATCAGAAGGAAGTTAGACTGATTTTATATGACTTTTCGTCAGAATAGTTCAGGATGGACGAGAGAACGTATAATCAGCTTTCACAGCCGGCTTTTAAATCAGGAACTCGGGAAAAAAGAGCTAAAAAAAAGTGCTCTTGTGAAGGCAGTAGTCGTATTCCCCAATACCTACGGTGTAGGAATGGCGAATATGGGATTTCATACGGTTTATCGTTTTTTCAATGAACATCCGGGAATGTCCTGCGAGCGGGCTTTTTTTGATAAAATGTACGAAAGAAAGCAGGTACTGTCGCTTGAATCATCAAAGCCTCTGAATAATTTTGATCTGATTGGTTTTTCAGTTTCATTTGAGCTGGATATTATTAATATTATACGAATTCTTGTTCTTTCAAAAATTGCGCTTCTCTCTTCAAATCGTACAAAGCATGATCCTGTGATAATTGCAGGCGGCCCTGTTACAGGATTAAATCCCTCTCCATTACTGCCCTTTGTGGACGGCCTCCTTATGGGCGACGGAGAGGAGGTTTTCAGGCTTATCGGCGATGTAATGACTGAAGCTAAAGAAAACCATCTATCACGTGCAGATATCTTGGAGACTCTGAGTATGCTGCCGGGGATGTATGTTGAAGGCAGAACAAAGAAGGTTACGCGTCAGGTTCTTTTAAATCTTGACAAGTATCCGACTTATACACCGATAGTGAGTTCAAGAAGTCATTTTAAAAATATGTTTGTTACCGAATTAAGCAGAGGATGCCCTAGAAAATGTAAATTCTGTGCGGCAAGAGAGATATACAAACCTTTCAGGTACAGGAGTCATGAAACTATTATAGGATCCATTAAAGAGTTTAATCCGGGTGCAAAACGGATAGGGCTTGAAGGGTCTGCTGTATCGGATTATCCGAAATTAACGGACTTATGCGAAAAGATCCTTGATATGGGATATGATATTTCATTTTCGTCTATCCGAGCTGATAAGATAACAGAGGCAATGCAGGATGTAGTAAAACGAAGCAGGCTGCGTACTTTTACAATAGCTCCGGAAGCGGGTTCCGAGCGACTGCGATATTTAATTGGGAAAAAGATAGCTGACAGTGAAATACTAAAAGGAGTTGAAAAACTTGCGTATACGGAAGTCCGAATATTAAAACTTTATTTTATGATAGGCCTTCCTGAAGAAAAAGATGATGATGCAGAGGCAATTGCAGATTTGACAAACAGGATTCAAAAAATATTTTCAGGGTCAAATAAGGGGAAACAAGTGCATTTAAGCATTAACACATTTATTCCAAAGCCTTTTACTCCTTTTGAATCCGAACCTGTTGCAAGAGAGAGAGATTTGGTAAGAAGGCGCAATATTGTTAAAAAAAGGATTGATAAAAAAATACATGTATCTGCAAAAAGTTCAAAAAGGGATATACTGCAATCAGTACTTGCTTTGGGAAACAGAGAAACCGGTTTGGCATTAATGGATTCAATACAACAAGGTATTACATGGAAAGAGGCCTTAATAAACAGAGATATTTTTCTTGATGAAATGATATTTACAGGAAGAGATAAAAGTGCAATAAAGGAGTGGGACTTTATTGATTGAAAAGATGAGGAGAGGAGCCGTGATAAAATCAAGTATTTCAAGGAATTCAATGCCCGATATTTTTCTTTACAAAGGACAGATGGTAATTCCGGATTATGAATTGGCAAGTTATTATGGCGTTAATACTGATACATTGCGTGATGTTTTTGCAAAGCATGAAAGTTTGTTTCCGGGAAGTATGGTTTTTTCAGTTAAAGGTTCGGAAAAGAAGAAGAAAAGTACCACGAACAAGGCATCGGGAACATTACTTTTTACAGAGCAGTCTGCAACACTTATTGCAGGGTTGATTAAAGATACTGAAGCACTTAAAGCTAATATGAGACTTTTGAGGCTGTTCAGGCTTCTGGATTATATTGTTGCTACGTAATTAGTGCTTTGCCTGATATTTTTATTTTAATAAACAAGATGTTTCTTTTAATCCTGTTTAATTGAGTGGAAAGTTATAAAGTGGAAAGTTATAAAGTTGAAAGTTGTAAAGTGAAAAGTTATAAAGTGGAAAGTTATAAAGTGGAAAGTTATAAAGTATAAAGCTGTAAAGCCTTCCGTTGATCCTCTGTCTATACAAAATTTTCATTTTGTTGTATAGGCCTTAAAACCACCATTGCTTTTTCTGAAGAGCTGTTTTTGTTAATAACTTAAAAAAGAATTCTATAAAATATTTTGTTTTTAACCTTGATTATTGTAATATTAAAGTTCTTAAATTGTTTCCCTGTTAATAGAGATCAGGGAGACAAAGCAGTAAAATTAAAGGTTTAATAAAGGTTTTAAGGAGTTTTATTAATATGAAAACAGGGATTGTCAAATCACAGACACGATCAAGACAAGAAGTATCTCAAGAATACAAGTGGAATCTGTCTGATATATTTCAATCGGATGAATCATGGCAAAAAGCAAAAGATGAATTTATAAAAAAGATGGATGGGGTTGTCAAATACAAGAGCAGGCTTGCTTCTTCATCAAAGATATTGCTTGAGTGCCTTGAATTTAACAGCTCTCTTGAAAAAGAATTTTCAAGGCTCTATTCCTATTCCTCAATGAAATCTGATGAAGATACGAGAAATTCAAAGTATTTGGGTTTTCGTCAGGAGATGTCACAGATTGGTACTGAATATAGTGCAAAAGCTGCTTTTATTGAACCGGAGATTGCAGCAGTAGATAAAGAGGTGATAAATAATTTTCTCAGGAATGAGCAGGGCCTTAGAAAATATGAGATGTACCTGAATGATATTTTTCGCCGTAAGGCTCATAAATTATCTGAGAAGGAGGAGAGAATCCTGGCCCTTGCCGGTATGATTACGGACGGCTCATATACAATATATTCAATATTTTCAAATGCAGAGATGCCTTATCCTGAAGTGAAACTGCATGACGGAACTATTGTGAAAATTGACCAGGCTGGTTTTAGCAGGTACCGTGCTTTGGCAAACAGGGAAGATAGAATTATAGTATTTGAGAAATTCTGGGAAAACTATAAAAAATTTAAATCCACCCTTGGTGCAGGCCTGTATACAAATGTAAAGAAAGATATGTTCTACGCAAAAAGCAGAGGTTATAAATCATCTCTCGAAGCAGCCCTTGATGTAAACAATATTTCGGTTTCAGTATATATATCTCTTATCAATAATGTCAATAAAAATATCGAAACGCTGTACAGGTATCTTAAAATAAAAAAAAGGCTTCTCAAAGTCGATACACTCCATTACTATGATCTCTATGCACCGGCAGTTAAGAGTGTGGATCTTGAATTCAGTTATGACCAGGCTCGTCAGATTGTGATAGATGCACTTAAACCGCTTGGTGAAGAATATTTGTCAGTTGTAAATCGGGCATTTATTGAGAAATGGATTGATGTTTATCCTACAACCGGAAAACGTTCCGGTGCTTACAGCAATGACGGCGGATATGATGTTCATCCGTATATGCTTCTAAATTATAATGGAAAGTACAATGATGTAAGCACTTTGATTCATGAAATGGGACATTCCATGCATACTTATTTATCAAACAAAAATCAGCCTTTCCCTACGGCAGATTATTCTATTTTTGTTGCAGAGGTTGCATCTACTCTTAATGAGGCCCTTCTTATGAATAAGATGCTTTCCGAAATTGAGGATTCCGATATTAGATTGTCTCTGCTTATGGAGTATCTTGACGGAGTAAAAGGCACTCTCTTCCGTCAGACACAGTTTGCTGAGTTCGAACTGAAGATTCATGAAAAAGCTGAAAAGGGAGAGCCTCTTACAGGTGATGCACTGACTGAAATTTATATTGATATGCTGAAGAGATACTACGGCCATGATAAGGGCTTTTGTTTTATAGATGATATGGCAGGAGTAGAGTGGGCATATATCCCTCATTTTTATTATAATTTTTATGTATATCAGTATGCGACTTCTTTTACTGCTTCCACAGCCCTTGCACTGAAGGTGATCAACAAAGAAAAGGGTGCAAAGGAAAAAGTAATTAAATTTTTATCAGCCGGGTGTTCTGAATATCCTATTGATGTCTTGAAAGTTGCAGGCGTTGATATGAACAGTTTGGAACCTTTTGATTTAACCGTTAAATATGTAAATAATGTTATGGATGAAATTGAAAAAATTTTGGCTGAGAGGGGAGAATAAATCTATCTGTTTAAAGATTTACAAAGGTCAGTGCCCTTAGATTGTTTCTTAGATTAAGAATGTTTTGCTCGTGAATCAATTGTGCAGTTTCCCTAATCCTTTAATCAGTTTTACAAAAAAGTTTTCTCTCCTTAAGAATTGGAGGATTAAATCCGATATTTTGGATGTCCTCAAATAACCGAATGATTTATGGTGATTTTCTCTGTTCTTAAATACATAATCATTATATACTAACTGATCTTTTACTTTTACACCGGATTTATTTTTTCTGTATTTTGAAGCAAGAGTGTATTTAAGCGGTATTTTGTCCTCCGGATCGTAAAGATTTATCCATTGCCCTTTAATTGATTCCGGTATAGGCAGAGTTTTAACGGAATTTCTCAGCCTATGCTCCTTTTTTATTTTTTCCATTATAACAGGGATCCCGAGAGGAGAGCCTATGGTGACAAAGGTGTCGATATTCAAAATGTCCTGTTTTTTAAAAAGCACATCGTAGGCAATAATTGAACCCATTGAGTGGGCAATCAGCATAATTTTCTTTTTACGATTTTTATAAAGAACATCAAACAGACGATTTTGAATTTTTTCCCTGACTCCGTTATCATCTGCAGATTCAGGAGAGTAGTACACATTGAGATCTTTAAACAAGTGCTTAATAAGAATGTCAGTAATGTCGGAGAAATTAATTGTGAGGTCGCTGTTTAAAAAAACTTTGGCAAATTGAGTTTCAAACAGCTCTACAATTTTATTGCTTATATTTTCATGCTCGTCATTATTAAAGCCGATACGAAGAGAGGGAACATAAGGTTCTGCAAGAAAAAGATGATGTGCAGGGTCTGTTTCAAATGCATCAAGAGGCTCTTTATGAAGAATATCAGCCCAATAAACAAGATAAAATGGAATCTGTTTCAATTTTCTTTTTTTATTCCATTCCAATCCTTCGATTATTGAATCTTTCCACCATTGTTCGAGAATTTGAACAGAAGGTTTGTTCTTCAGCCCGTGAATACCAATAATAATTTTTTTCATCTATACTCTGATTCAGTCCTTGTCATTGTACCACCATTTTAGGAAGGGAAGTTCAAATTGAGAAAAAAGTTGTACTTCTCCTGCAATAAACCCGAGAACCAGTCCGGTGCGTGCAAAACCGTATATCTGCTGCCAAACAATATACAGAATGCTTCCAAAGGCTGTATCAGGAGGAATAATCTTTATAATAGCAAGATAAATCAGGGTCAGGGCAATTGCTGCCGCAAAAAAAATAAAAAACAGACTGAGAGTTTTAAAAGGGTAACGGAAAACAAATCTCCACCCTTCTTTTATTGAAGTTCTCATAACTCTGTTTTTAGTAAAAATTGTTCTTATCTGTGCAAAATCAAATGCTATTTTTACTAATACCATGAGAGAACCGATAATAAGTATCTGTATAATAAGCAGAAGAAGTATCAATGATTCCGAATCAGCAGCAATGCTTTTTGCAAGAGCTGACAGAGGAATATTGAGAAGCAGAACAGGAATCAAAAACAGGATAGAGAAGAGAAAAAGCCTGATGAACCTGAAAAAGTAAAAGGAAGAATCCTTAAAAAATCCTGCAAAGGTAAATTTGTCCTCTTTTCCCATGAAGAATGATATTATACCGCCTTTAAGGAACATGTAGAAGAAAAGAAAAAAGAACAGCAGCCATATCAGCAGCAATCCTGCAAATTGAACTGCTCCCTGGTTATATATATTAAATTCAGTAATGGAAATAGATATTATTCCTCCAGAAAAAATAGAGCCTGCGCTTAAACTCCTGCCTGCAAAGTCCCTGAATTCAGATGAAAGCGGTATTCCAATAAAAATGCTTAAAATCAGCTGAGATAAAAAGATGAAAAGCCACAATTTTATGTTGCCGAATACCTTTTTAATTGAGCTGTAAAATATTTTTATAACCATGATTCCCTCTGCAGTTAAATAATAAGCGTGATTATATGAAATATTGCCTGATAGAATGAAATTAAATTAGAAGTGAAGTACAGAATGGGCCTGTTTTTTATTTCAGCGGTTTTAGAATTGTTTGTATGATTTGAATCAAGCAGAAGTTTTCCGCCAGGATCTACGGCAGCAGAGAGGATTTTGTCAGGTCTTATAAAAGTGTATTTTTTCCATCTGTCTTTACCGTCCCAGGCGAATTTCAATGAATCCCCGCTGTCAAATACAATTAGTACATCAACAGGGAGCACAGCTTCTCCTTTTCGGTAAATTTTCACAACAGAGCGGAATAGATTTTTTTTGCTGTTTAATTCTGTTTTTGCGGAATCTGAGAATATGCCTTTGGGTTTACGTACTTTATGACAGAAGGCAGATTCAACCTTATAATCAAGTTCAAGGGAATTTTTTAAAAATTGATCAAAATAAAAATTATAGTCCTTCCCTGTTACTTCATTTACAATTTTTATAAAATCCTCAGAATGGGGGTGTTTAAATTTCCAGCGGTCAAAGTACGTGCGGAATATTTTTTTCATATTATCAGTGCCGATAATGTTTTCAAGAGTTCTCAGCATAAGTACAGATTTCTGGTAGGAGAAAAGAGAATAACCTCCGCCTATATAGGTCCATGACGGCCTCAGTATTCTGTCAAGCCTTGCTTTGCCTATGTACGCGGAGCGGGCATTGGAAATTTCTCCGATTTTTATTCCTGCAAAGTCTATCAGGGATGTTTCTTGTCCGTAATACTTGTCCATTATTTTAGATTCAAAATAGCTGTTAATTCCTTCATCAAGCCATGCTTCCTCAAATTCGTTGCTCCCTACAATGCCGTACCAGAATTGATGGCCGAATTCATGGACAACAACCATCTCTACAAATCTCAGGCCTTTGGGTATATTCCAGATAGTACCGCCTGTAATAAACTGGGGGTATTCCATTCCGGATGCCCTGAATGCTCCTGTAGGAGGATGCAGTATTGTGATATGGCTGTAAGGATATTTTCCTGCCCATTCTTCAAAGAAATCGAGGTCATGTCTGATTGCAGTAAAACTGCGTTCTACTGAAGATTCATGGTCTTTTTCATAAATCAGAGAGATTCTGATGCCTTTGTAAGTTATCTCTTTTTTTAGAAAATGGGGCCATGCTGTCCATGCAAAATCATGAACATCTTCGGCATAAAAAGTCACTTTTTTTGAGCTGTCAATTTGTTTTACATCGGTTTTTATTCCTGTTGCTTCAATCTTAAAATTTGAAGGAAGAGTTATGCTTACGTTATACTTTCCATAATCTGAAAAGAATTCACTGTTTCTATGAAATTGATGGCAGTTCCATTTTCCGTTTTTTTCAAATACACCAACTTTTGGGAACCATTGCCCTGCGAGAAAGAAATTTTTATAAAATCCTGTTCTTGCGTAAATTGGAGGGAACTGAGTTGTAAAATTCAGGTTGAGAGTTATTGAGGCTCCGGGGAGTACCGGCCTTTTGAGTTTGAGCAATGCAACTGTCCTGTCATAAGAATTGCTGTCATCCGGCTGAACAAAATAAAGATTTCCCGTTAAATCTATTCCCCTGTAATCGGATATATGATTTATCTTAACCCATCCCCATTGATTTTTTTTCTCAAGGAGTTTTGCCTTTCCGCCTGCTTCTTTAATAAATGTTGAATAGTTATTTTTAAAAGCATTCATGTAGAGATGAAAATATATCTCTTTGGCAGGTTTTGATGTGATGTTTTTCCAAATAATGGTTTCTTTGCCGGAAATTTGCTTCTTTTGTACATCAAGAGTTACATCAATAGTGTAAGAAGCATTCCTCGGACTTCGCGGAGCAGATGATTGAGACCAGAGTAGTGAGTGGAGGATGAGGATAAAAATGCATATTCGAAGATGCTGTTTCATAGTACCTCTCCCTGAAAAATTGCCCTTTGTTCATGATTAATATTATGCTGTTACGATGATTCCTCCAGCTTTTTTTTAAGCTCGTTAATTTTTTGCGTGTATTTTTCGGTGTCTTCGGGGTATTTCTCAATTAATATTTCGTAAACCTGAATTGCCTTTTTAAACTGCCCCTGTGCCGAGTATATCTCTCCAAGAGTAGGGCTTACAATTTTAAGAGAGCTTTTTTCCCCATTGTCTGCATCTTCTTCCGGTTCCGGCTCCGGTTTTGGTTCCGAAATATCATTTTGCTGCTCAGCGGGCTGTTCTGTTATTCCCTGCCCGGTGTCTTCGTTAATTTCCGATAGAGGTTCGGGAGATTCTTCTTGTACTTTTTTTTCTGCAATTTGTTCGGTTATCTCTGCGTCAGAAACATCGGTAATAGATTCTTCCTGTTCCTCTGATACTGTATCATCAGCAGGGATCTCTTCAGTTGAATCGGGAATTTCAATTTCCGGCTCCTTATCTTCAGCAGAAACAGTATCCCGGCCTGAAGAAACTTCGGCATCTTCATCTTTAAACAATTGATCGCTTATTCCGGGTTCGTCGAATTCTTCATCTTTAAAGAAATCAATACTCTCTTCTTCAGAAGAAGATACAGGTACCTGTTCTGCTGTGTCTTGACTTCCCTGATCTGTAGTTCCTGTTATATTTGAAAGAAAGCCTTCTTCAAAGAATGGTTCGTCAGATGTATCTTCCGGTTTAACATCCGTATCTTCATCAGGCAGCAGGATGTCCTTTAAATGTTCATCTTCGGTGTAGAGATTTTCAGTTTCGGATTTTTGATTTATGGCCTGATTTATATCATTGACTATTTCATCAAGTCCTGTGTCAGGCAGATTTTCGTTAATATCAGGCTCTGAAATATTCTTTTCGGCAAGTTCCGGTTCATCCTCCGGAAGAGCCGCACTATTTTTGCCAGCTTCCTTTTCCTCTTCTGTTTCGGATTTATTCTCAGGCTGTTTTTCAAACAGCTTTTCAGCATTGTTAATAGTATTTTCAAGTTCTTGGTTTTTATTATCGTTCCCGGAAGAAGCTGAAATATCGTCGAGGTCAAAATCCGAAAGATCCAACTCCCCTGAATAGCTTTCATTAGATTTATTGTCAGCAGAATGATCTTCGGATATTTTATTGAGGCCTTCTCCTGATGCGGCAAATTTTTCAAGATCAAATTCGGAAAGATCCAATTCGGAATTTTTTGAAGATGAAGCCTCGCCTGCCTTGATATTAAGCTCCTGTTTTTTCTGTGAGACCTTTTCACTGCGTTCAAAAATAGGGGGAGTACCGGATATCCACTCTTTTTCTTTGGGGCCGGAATATACGTTTTTACCTTCAGGAGGTTTTACTGAAAATGAAAAAGTATCCAGCATCTGTGCTGTCTCTTCGTCAAGAGGATCTATTTCAAGAATGTCCCTGTAATGAATAGCAGCCTGATTTTCCCATCCGATTCTTGCCATAAGGTCGCCGAGTAGTTTATGGGCATGAAGGAATAAACGATCATGTGATATGACTTTTTTAAGAGCCTCTTCTGCTTTTTCTCTTAAATTTTTTGCAATGTATGCTTTTGCAAGTACAAAGTGTCCTGTGACATAAGAAGGGGATGCCTGAATGCCCTGCTCAAGCAGATTTATTGCATCATCAATTCTGCCCTGTTCAAGATAGAGCCCTGCAAGGCGGGCAAACACAAGGGATTTAGGGTTATTCTTTATAATATTTTCAAGAGATTGAGTAATGTTTTTATCATTCATGCTTTGACCTGTTGAATAATTTAAATGTTTTCACCTGGGGGAATCTAAAAAATGTATTAATAATTACCTTTAATGACAAGCATTTTTCTCAAATTAATGTATAAATTTTAAGTTTTTTACCAACCTGAAACTGTTTTGTTAAGAATATCTGTTGTAAGTTTTGATACTGCATCTTTAATTCCCTGATTTCTGTCGCTTTCATATTGGCCCCACTGAGACCAGGTCTCTTCCCAGAATACTTTACGCTTTTTCACATCTTCAAAAGATACTTTAATGTTAATTGTAATTCTGTACGATGAAGCGTTTTCATTAGCATCGTACTGTCCTGCCCTGTCTGTAATCTGAAGTATTGTTCCCTTTAAAATGGAATCTGCATTTCGTGTGTCTGCTATTTTTAAAGTATTGTCTGCGGATATAGCCTCAATTAATGCATCTGTAATCTGCTGGTCAATGCCGAATTCCGGAGTGTTATTTTCAAAAAGAGGGATTCCTACTGTTTTGATATTAGATGGAATAGTGGATCCGGA
The DNA here is from genome assembly GCA_021158245.1 of bacterium. Lineage (NCBI taxonomy): Bacteria > bacterium. The sequence continues at coordinate 54,732 of JAGGVB010000058.1, forward strand.
AAAAGAGTAGATTCCGCAGCCTGCAGAAAATCCGAGAAAAGCAAAAATAAAAATAAATAAAATATATTTCAGGATATCCGCAATTTTAATCTTCAAGATTGTGCTCCTTTATCTTTCTGTATAGAGTTCTTTCGCCTATTCCAAGGGCCCTTGCTGCTTTTCTTCTGTTGCCCTTAAATTTCCTTAAAGCTTGTTCAATAAGAATTCTTTCCATGTCTCTGAGGTTGAAATTTGTATCTTCCTGTGCAATCGGCTGATCTATGGGAGTTGCAGGCAGTTCGGAAGAAATCGGATGAGGAATTGGCTTATACGGAGGATTATAGTTTTTTCTGATAAAGGTTCTGATATCTTCCACAGCAAGCCTTAAATCCACCAGTGCCCTGTATATCAGCTCACGCTCGGCCTGATCCGGAGACTTATTTAAAACAACAGGCAGATTTCTGTCATCTTCGGGGATAGTTGTTTTAAGATGTGAAGTAAGAAGGGCTTCATCTATTTTTTCACCTTTTCCAAGGATCAAAACCCGTTCTACTACATTTTTTAACTCGCGGATATTTCCGGGCCACGGATTTTGTTCGAGCAGCCGGAACGCATCTGCTGTAAACCCTCTGAACGGAATGTTATTTTTTTCACTTAGCTCTCTTGCAAAATACAGAGCAAGCATTCTTATGTCGTCCCTTCTCTTTCTCAATGGGGGGAGTTGTATATTTACTGCGTTTAGCCGGTAAAAGAGGTCTTTGCGGAATTCACCTTTTGAAACAGCCTGTTCAAGATTTTGGTTTGTCGCTGCAATAACTCTCACATCTGTTCGGATGGATGTTGTGCCTCCAACCCTCATAAATTCCTGCGTTTCAAGTACACGAAGCAGCCGCACCTGGGTGGACAGGGGCATTTCTCCGATCTCATCAAGAAAAAGCGATCCTCTGTCTGCAATTTCAAAATAACCTTTTCGTTTTTCTGTTGCGCCTGTAAATGAGCCTTTTTCATGCCCGAACAGCTCACTCTCCAGCAACCCTTCGGGAATTGCTCCGCAGTTTACAGTAACTATCGGGTTCTGAGCTCTCGGGCTTAACAAGTGAATTGCCCTTGCTATTTTTTCCTTGCCTGTTCCGCTTTCTCCTGTAATCAGTACAGTTATCTGCAATGGAGATACCTGCTTAACCGTCTCAAGTACTTTAAGAAACTCGTCAGACTTTCCTATGATACCGAGAGATGAGATAATACTGTTTGCTTTTTTTTCCATTCAGATCCTCAAAATATCTCCATCATTGAGTAAAACAACATTCCGGTCGGAATTATCGAATTTTCCGTCCGGATTAAAATCCGGCGGGAAATGAGTGAGAGCTATTTTTTTAATATTAAATTTTTCTGCAAATGAAAGAACCGAATCCATTGAAATGTGGGCAGTTTCAGAAATAAGAAGGGGAGAGTTAAAAGCATAATCTCTCAGATGGTTTAATGACCGGACATCAGACGAGTAGATTGCCTTTTTATTTCTTTCTGTGATGATAATGCTGAAACTGTACACATTCTCATTAAATTTTTCCCCTTGCTTTCCGGCATTCAGATGATCATTGCCTGCTGCTGTTAAAGAAAGGCTGCTATTTTTAAAAAAAATACCATTTTTCAAAGGCCTGAAAATAAGCCTGAACGGAAGCGTTTCAGGCCTGATTCTCATGTAAGGTAAAAAGGTTCGGAATGCATCGCATAAATATTCAGGTGCATAGATTATGAAATCATTTTTACGTTCAGTTAGTTTCATCCAGAACAGAAGGCCGAAAATGCCGGCAGAATGATCAATATGAGCATGAGTGATTACTCCTGCATCAATTTCTGCCGGATCAATGCCGAATTTTGCAAGCTGACGTGCCGTACCGTCACCTATATCAAGCAGTATTTTTGTACTGTCTGCCTGCAGAATCAGGCATGAACTTCCCCTGTTTGGAACAGGCATACTGGATGATGTACCGATAGCCTGTAAAATCATTTTAATTTATTCTTAAAAAAATTAACGGTTTCTTCTATCCCCTGTTCAAGGCTGCGTGAGGGTTCCCATTCCAGAACTTTTTTTGCTTTGTCGAAACTAATTACACTGCGCTGCTGTTCCCCTGGTTTTGCAGGGCCGTGCTTTTCTTCGGCATCTGCACCTATTGCTTTGTTTATCATACTGAAAAGTGTATTAACATCTGTCTCAATGCCTGTGCCGACGTTAAAAATATTATTACCGTCTATGTTCAAACCTGCCATGTTGGCTCTGACTACATCCTTTACAAATACATAATCTCTCGTCTGAAGTCCGTCGCCGTTTATTACAGGCTTTTCTCCTTTGAGAAGTCTTTCTGTGAATATAGCAACAACTCCTGCTTCTCCGTGGGGATTTTGTCTTGGGCCGTAAACATTTGCATATCTGAAGATTGTATATTTTAGATTGTATTCTCTTGCATAGAAAAACAGGTATTTTTCCACTGCGAGTTTTGTGATGCCATAAGGCGAGACCGGACGGGTAGGGTGTGTTTCATCACACGGGAATACATCCTGATCTCCGTAAATCGCTCCGCCTGTAGATGCAAACATAAAACGCTTTACTTTGTATTTAACAGCATTCTGTAAGAGGTTCAATGTACCTTTGACATTTACATCTGCGTCAAACAGAGGCTCTTTCACAGACCTTCTTACATCCATTTGTGCTGCGTGGTGACAAACAATGTCAAATTTTTCAATGCTGAATATTTTATCAATTTGTTCGGCTCTTATATCAATAAGATAGAACTTGGCTTTGGGGTTAAGGTTCGCAATGTTCCCTGCCTCAAGGTTGTCAATTACAACAACATCGTGCCCCTGGTTTATAAAGCCGTCTGTAATGTGTGACCCAATAAAACCTGCACCGCCGGTTACGAGTATCTTCACTAATTCCTCCTGTTAAATCCGTATGAATTGTATACATGAATTATAGTAATAAGCAGGGAAAAAATCAAGATATTATGTTATATGAAATAATAATTATAATTAACGGCAGGATCGTTAGGTTATGAAGATAAAAAAAGGTTGATAAAAAGAATATTTTCACGTAGTTTTATATTATGGGAAAGATGAAGAAAAGGGTGAAAACAATGTCTGATGCAAGAGATGAAATTGAAAAATTAAGGAAAGATATAAGATTTCACGAATACAGATATTATGTTCTCGGAGACCCTGTAATTTCCGACTATGAGTATGACCGGTTAATGGAAAAACTCATAAGCCTGGAAAAAGAAAATCCTGATCTTGTGACTCCTGATTCACCGAGCCAGAGAGTGGGAGGCGAGCCCACTAAAGAGTTTCCCGGTATTATTCATCAGGCGCCAATGCTGAGTCTTGCGAATACATACACACAGGAAGAATTGAATGAATTTGATGACAGAGTAAGGAAACTGCTGGCAGGTGAGAAGTATGAGTATGTAGCGGAGCATAAGTTTGACGGAATTGCTGTATCTCTTATTTATCGCGATGGCGTTTTTATTCAGGGAGCTACAAGAGGCGACGGCAAGCGCGGTGATGATATAACAGCAAATCTTCGTACTGTAAAATCCATACCGCTGAAATTATTTGTTAAACCGGGATTTCCGGGAAATATTGAAGTCAGGGGCGAAGTGTTCATGCCCAGGAAAGGATTCTTATTATTAAACAGAGAGCAGGAAAAAAGGGGAGAAAAGCTCTTTGCAAACCCGAGAAATGCAACGGCAGGGTCTTTGAAGCTGCAGGATCCCCGTTCTGCGGCAAAAAGGCCCCTGGAATTTTCGGCTTATTATCTCAGAATCATAAATCCCGGGGAAGTAAGTGCTGAGATTGATATATCAACACATAAGGCCCGCCTGCATCTTTTAAGGGACCTCGGACTGCCTGTAAGCAGGCATGCAGTATTAAGAAAGTCGATTACTGATGTCATTGATTTCTGTAATGAATGGGAGGATAAGAGAGATTCTCTTCCCTTTGAGATAGACGGGATTGTTGTTAAAGTTAATTCCATTGATCAGCAGAAGAAACTTGGAAGTACGGCAAAGAGTCCAAGATGGGCCATTGCATATAAATTCAAAGCAAGGCAGGCAACAACAAAACTTATGGACATACATCTTCAGGTGGGAAGGACAGGAGTAGTAACACCTGTTGCAGTGCTAAAACCTGTACTCCTTGCAGGATCAACGATAAGCAGAGCAACCCTGCATAATGAAGATGAGATCGAACGAAAAGATATCAGAATAGGAGATACAGTCCTGATTGAAAAGGGGGGAGATGTAATCCCCAAAATTGTAAAAGTTATTTATGAAACGCGTTCCTCTGATGCAGTACCCTTCAAAATGCCGGACCGTTGTCCTGTATGTTCAGGCCCTCTTGTCAGAATAGAGGGCGAAGCAAGGGTCCAGTGTGAAAATGTAAGCTGCCCTGCGCAGGTTCAGAGAAGGATAGAACATTTTGCATCACGCGGTGCAATGAACATTGAGGGACTGGGAGGAGCATTAATAGAGCTGCTTACGGATAAAGGGCTTGTCAAAGATTACGGAGATCTCTATTTTCTTAAAAAAGGTGATGTCGCTTCCCTTGAACGCATGGGGGATAAGAGTGCAGAAAATCTTTTATTAAATATAGAACAAAGTAAAAAGCGGCCACTTGACAGAGTTATTTTTGCTTTGGGGATAAGATATGTCGGAACAAGGGCTGCAGCAGTACTTGCGGATAATTTCGGCTCAATTGATAATCTGAAAAAAACTGAAATCGAGAAACTGACTGAAATTGAAGGAGTTGGGCCTGTAATGGCAGAAAGTATTGTAACGTTTTTTAATCAGGATGCTAATATAGCTGTTCTTGATAAACTGAGCCGTGCAGGTGTTGTAATGGAAGAAGAGAGAGATATAAAGAAAAAAGGTGTATTTGCAGGCAAAATTTTTGTCCTTACAGGAGCGTTAAGCAGGTTTACAAGAGATGGTGCGGCAGAATTAATTACATCAGAAGGCGGAGATGTAAAATCAAGTGTCAGTACAAAGACTGATTTTATCCTTGTTGGGCAGAATCCGGGATCAAAATACAGCAAGGCACTGGATATTGGTGTTGAAATTATGGATGAGGATACTTTTGTAAAAATTATTGAAAAGGCAAAAAAGAAGATTTTACCGAAAGGTAATCAGCTTGAGATGGAAATATAATCTGAATAAAAAAGATGGTATGATAAATAATACAAATATACAGACAGATGAGCTTGAAGTTTACAGCAGGCGGAATCTTGTTATAGTAAGAGGGAGTGGATCCCGTTTATGGGACGAGAATGGCGATGAATACATTGATTGTGTCGGTGGGATAGGTGTCGCTTCCATAGGACATGCCAATGAGTTTTTAAGATCAGCCTTGTCAGATCAGGCAGGAAGGCTGATCAGCGTGTCTAATCTTTTTTACAATGATACAAGGATGCTTCTTGCTAAAAAACTCACAGGAATTGCTCCGGAATACTTAAACAGGGTATATCTGTGTAATTCCGGTACTGAAACAATGGAAGCTGCAATCAAGTTTGCAAGACTGTCTTCGGGAAAGACGGATTTTGTATGCGCGAAAAGAGGATTTCACGGCAGGACTATGGGCGCTTTGAGCGCCACATATAAAGAGCAGTATAAAAAACCTTTTGAACCTTTGGTACCGGGTTTTAAGTTTGCAGAGTTTAATGACCTTAATGCTTTTATCAACTCTGTTGATACAGACACAGCTGGGATAATTATTGAAATTATCCAGGGTGAAGGAGGAATTTATCCTGCTGATCAGGAATTTGTACAAGGACTGGGCAGGTTCTGCTCTGAAAATGATATACTCATTATAATTGATGAAGTGCAGACAGGAATAGGGCGTACAGGATCAATGTTTGCTTTTGAGCAGTACGATATTAAGCCTGACATTGTTACTATTGCAAAGGGCCTTGGCGGAGGAGTCCCAATCGGCGCCGTCCTTGTATCGGATAAAATTCCGAAAATGCCCGGGAAGCACGGATCAACATTCGGAGGGAATCCTCTGTCATGTTCTGCGGCTCTTGCTGTCATCGAATTTATTGAGAGTAACGCTCTTGTCAGAGAGGCAGGCATAAAAGGGGATTATTTTGTTTCTCTTATAAAAAGTAAAAGACTGCCTGCTGTAAAAGAGATAAGGCACAGGGGGCTTATGATAGGAATTGAGCTCACTATACCGGTAAAAAGTATTGTGCTTTTAATGCAGCGCCGAGGTGTTCTTGTACTGACAGCAGGAGAAAACGTGATAAGGCTTTTACCTCCGCTGGTTATTACAAAGGAAGAACTTAAAATAGCTGCTGATGTTCTGGAAAGCGCACTTGAATCAGTTCAATAATTTATATGATACATTAAATGTAATGAGGTATGAATGCTTGATAATCCGGTGTTTACACAGAAGAGAAGAATAACAAGAGAAGTGTTTGCCGGCAAGGTGGCAATTGGAGGCCAGTCACCTGTGACTGTCCAGTCCATGACAAATACAAAAACAGACGATGTTGAAAGTACTGTTGAACAGATAAGAGTCCTTTCTGCAGCAGGATGTGATATAATACGAGTTGCAGTACCTGATAAAAAAGCCGGATATGCAATCCCTGCAATAAAAGAGCAGATCAATATCCCTCTTGTTGCTGACATACATTTTGATTATCGTCTGGCTCTTCTTGCAATTGAAATGGGAGCGGACAAAATCAGAATTAATCCGGGAAATATCGGGTCTGAAGAGCGTGTGGCAAAGATACTCGAAGCAGCATCTTTAAAAAGTATTTCAATAAGAATAGGAGTAAACAGCGGCTCACTTGAAAAAGATATACTCTCAAAGTACGGCCACCCGGGAGCACAGGCTCTTGCGGAGAGCGCTCTGCGCCACATTAAATTTTGTGAGAAACATGGATTTTACGATATTGTTGTTTCTGTAAAAGCTTCCGATGTAGGAGTGATGATAGAAGCAAACAGAATTGTATCAAAAGAGACAGATTATCCTGTCCATCTCGGAGTAACAGAATCGGGAAGCGTAAAGAGCGGAGTAATTCGTTCGGCAGTCGGAATAGGCACGCTTCTCGCAGAAGGAATAGGAGATACCATACGTGTATCCCTTACAGGAGATAATGCTGAGGAGATAAGAGCAGGATTTACAATATTAAATTCTCTCCATCTCAGGAAAAAAGGCGTTACTATAATTTCATGCCCTACATGCGGACGTACAGAGACTGATGTAACAAGCATTGTTGAGGAACTTGAAGAGGCTTTAAAGGATATCGATAAACCGGTTGTTGTTGCTGTAATGGGATGTGCTGTAAACGGTCCCGGCGAGGCTCGGGAAGCAGATATCGGTGTTGCATGCGGAAAAAATGAAGGGCTGCTTTTTAAAAAAGGCGAGGTGATTAAAAAAATTCCCGAGAAGGATATCGTATCTGTGCTGAAAAAGGAGGTGGATGAGTGGAAGGAGAATAGCGAAAAGTGAATAGTAAAAAGGGAATAGGGCCTGGGCGTCCGTTTTTTGACATTTTTTAAAGGGAATTCTCAGATGCCGGCAAAAAAAGGTCAGTTATTGAATCTACAAACTTTATGAACTTTACAAACTTTATGAACTTTATAACTTTATGAACTTTATAACTTTATGAACTTTATAATTTCCAACTCTTTCCCGGAAGAACCAATAGTTTTAACCTTCAAGCCCTGATTCATTAATAAGCAATTGCTCAAGAGATTGGGGCTTTCTGATTATTTTTATTTCTCCTTCTGAAGTAAGCATAAGCTCTGCTGCCTGAAGATAGGAGTTGTAGTTAAACGGTGCAAGGGATGAGCTGTAAGCCCCTGTGCCGCCTATTATAATATAATCCCCTGTCTCAGGTTTTACCATTGCACGGGGAGCAACTGTACCGTCTTCATTTAAACATTGTGAATCGCCTGTTTCACAGCATCTGCCTACAATTACACCTGGAACAGAGCTGTTAGCAGAACTCATATAATCGGACCACAGCAGATTTCCATGTTTTGCTACAATATAAAATGGATGTCTGGCGCCGTACATAAGCGGGCGCGGATTTGATTCCATTCCTCCGTTCAGAAGAAAGAACCAGAAGGTCTCGTCTTTATTTGGTTTTATGTCAATTACTGAAGTTACAAGATAACCGCTGTTTGCAACAGCATATGTACCCGGTTCAATCTCAAGAATTATTTTTCTTCCTGTCTGCCTGTAAAAATTTATAAATTTCTCTTTTGTATATTCTCCCAGCTCTGTCGTGTCTGCGGCGGTTTCGTCAGGCATGCGTGCAACTTTGAACCCTCCTCCGAGATTTATTATTCGGACGTCAGGGAAAAATCTTTCAACAGTGCTCAGAGTTTTGTTAACATTTTTCTTCCAGTCTTCAGGATTGCTTCCTGATCCTATATGCACATGGATGCGGGTGAATTTAATATTGTTTTCCTCTGCAAAGGAGAGAACTTTGGGAAGTTCCGACTCCTGTACTCCAAAACTTGCATAATGATCACCTGTGTTTCTTGTGGCAGATGCTCCTGAACCCTGTCCAGGGTGAATCCTTATGGAAAGATCAATTTTGTTCTTAATTACAAATGATGCGATGTTTTTAAGCTGGAGAAAAGAGCACACGGTGTATTTAAGCCCTTTTTTCATCATATTTTGAAGAAGGATAAGATCTTCTCCATGCGGGACATCCTGGCTTGTAAGAAGGATTTTATTAAAAGATATCCCTGCAATACAGGCTCTTGCAGCTTCGTTTAAAGAGCCTGCGTCAAACATCATGCCCTGTTTTTTTATGAGTTCAAGTACAGCCCTTGACGGATTTGCTTTGATAGCGTATCTCACATTTATTCCAAATGCGTTCGGCATTCCCGTTAATGTACTGCACTGCCTCTCAATCATACTACCATCATAAAAGTAAAAGGGAGTTTCGCACATTCCTGCCGCGTTAAGAATGTCTCTGCTTGTTATATTTCCTTCAGGAAAGAGTTTATCTTTTGGCAAAAAATCAGTATTAATATTTAAATCGGCCACATTAAGCTCCATGTTCCACATTAATAAACATTTTTGTATTTAACGTACGTTCAAAAAAATATTCATGCAGGGTTGAAACAACATGTTTTATATCCTGCTCATCAATTACAAAACTGATATTTATTTCAGAAGCTCCCTGTGAAACCATATGAATAGGTACATCATTGAACAGATGGAATATTCTTCCCATTATTGAAGGGTCATTTTTTAAAGTGCTGCCTACCACACAGACAATAGCTTTATTCTGCTGAAATTCAACTTTTGCAAATTCCTTAAGTTCCATGATTATCTCATGAAGATGTTCCGTTTTGTAAATTGTAATTGAGACACTTACTTCTGACGTTGTTACAAGGTCTACAGGTGTTTCAAATTTATCAAAAACTTTAAATATCGCAGACATAAATCCATAAGCCATCAGCATTCTTGTGGAAGTCACTGTAATTACAGTTATTCCCTCTTTGTAGGCAATTGATTTAACAAGTCCTGGTTCAGAAGGTACACTTTGGTCAAAGGTTATGAGAGTACCCTGTTCCGACGGATGCATGGAATTAAGAACTACTACCGGGATATTTTTTTCAATGGCCGGAATAAGCGTTGCAGGATGAAGAACTTTTGCTCCGAAATATGCAAGTTCCGCAGCTTCGTTAAAAGTCATCTGTTTTATCCTTCTTGCCTCGGATATAATTGAAGGGTCAGCAGTAAGCACACCGTCAACATCTGACCATATCTCCACTCTGTCTGCTTCGAGAAGCGCACCGAATATAGTTGCTGAGTAGTCAGAGCCTCCCCGTCCCAGAGTTGTAGTTCTGCCAGAATTGTCACTTCCTACAAATCCCTGAATAACAGGTATTATTCCTTTGTCGGTGAGAGGGATGAGATACTTCTTAATTCGTACAAATGAGGATGTCAAGTCAGGTTTTGCACAGCCGAAAGAACTGTCTGTAAGAAGAATATCCCGGGCGTCTGCCATTTGTGAATTTATACCGCTTTTCCTCAGATTTGCAGATAGAAGATTTGCAGACAGAAACTCTCCTGTGCTGACAATTGAATCTGATATCTCAGGAGTGCATTGTGCTTCCGAAGATACTATCTCTTCTAAAAATGAGAAAGCGAATAATAAGCACTCTTCCCATTCAGAATCATGCAAAAACAGAAGCTCTCCTGTCATTATGTGGCGTTTTTTAATGTCAGATATTATCTCGTTTTTATTAGTATTTTTTTTACATAGCCTTAAAAGATTGTCTGTTACTCCGCTCATTGCAGAAACAACTATTATGGGATTTTCCTGTTTCCTTGATTTTATTATGTTTGTTGCTCTCTGGACAGCTTCTGCATCTTTAAGAGAGGTACCTCCGAACTTCATCACTATCATATAATTTTCCTTTATACAAATAAAAAAGCTGATTGAATCCGCAGAAGTATTCAATCAGCCCTGGATATTTTTAAAGTCCCGGAATGATTAAATAGCGCTCCACGGACTGTTCCGTGACAGACCGGCTGTTGTTCACGAACCGGGCCGACAAACAAACTTGCGGATATTTGTCTGTCTCGGCCTGCTTTCCTTTCTTTTCCGGGAAAATTGCCTCCGCGGGCATCCCCGAAAGGTACTGATAAAACAGGCACCTCTATCTAATCGAATTTGAATATAATAAAGAATGAAATGCATTGATGCAAGCATTTTCTGTAAAAATTAAAATATTTGTTGTGTTTAAAGGGGAAAATCGTATATTTTTAGTGTAGCATCCGATATCAATGTTTATCCCTTACTTCCCGGATTATACTGCTAATGATTTTTAATTATCATCTATAACAGCCCTGAGCTGGAATCTGCTTCGGGCTGTTTTTATAAATTATTGCATAATTTTTTGAGATAATTTAACACGATTTGTTTGTTAATAAATTTAATTACACTTCGTAAATTGCAAAAGCCCCGATTATTTCTAACCAGGGCTTTTGCGAACTCTGTCAGCAAGATTTATACTTTTGATACCTTAATAGCCTGTAATCCTTTAGGACCCTGTCCTATCTCAAACATAACCTCGTCGCCTTCGTCCAGTGATTTGTAACCATCACCTTCAATCGCTTTGTAATGTACAAAAACATCATCCCCTTCTTCTCTGGAGATGAACCCATAGCCCTTAGAGCCATTGAACCATTTGACAGTACCTTTTTCCATGAAAACTATCCTTCATTTAAATATGTGTTTCGTACGTTTCTGTCTTCTGCAAAAAAAAATCGTGTTAACAGTGCTTGACTGTCATCCACGAATTTATTTTTGGTCTTATCGATGTTTTTACACGTCCTACAAATAAAACGAAAACAAGAAAACAGCTACGTACTATGAATTATTAAGAATAATATACAAAATGATAATTGATAATGCAAGCAATTTCTTTAATTAAAACGATAAAATTTATATAATATGATAGTAAATCCTGTAATTATAGAGAGTTAACTGATAGAGGCTGTGTTTGTACGGGAAAATGCACAGATATTCATGGCAAAAGCAGCGTTGATTGATGCTATTCATTAAAAATACAATATTGGTACGTTAATTGCCTTAATTGGTTATGTAGTTAGATGGTTCTTTGATAAAAATTTATTAACACTTTATATGTGATGATTGATAACTATATATAAATCAATTAGATATGGTTAAGATAAAAAATAATTATTATGTTAAATAATTAATTAATACTGGAATTAATTTGGCTGTTATAGGGTAAAAAATCACCGGTTACTGTTTAAAATAGTAGTCAGGACGTGCTGCAGAGGCAGTTGAATATGCAACTATAGGAGGTAAATATGTTCAAGATTGAAAAAAAAGAGTGGGGGTACTAAATTATTTTTAGTGATTTTATGAAGGCTGAAGAGATGCAGAGGTGGCATGATGAATCAAAACAGAAGCTTCTATCTGCACCGAGTGAGTTTGGTGTTTTTGTGGATATGAGCAATATGAAACCACTCCCTGCAGATGCCCAGGAAGTTTTAAAAGCAGGACAGAAACTGTACAAAGAGAAGGGGATGGTCAGGTCTGTGGTTATTATAAACAGCACAATATTAAAATTGCAGTTTCGGCGTCTTGCTAAAGAGACTGGTATTTATGACTGGGAGCGCTATATTGATGCATCCAGTACACCGAACTGGGAAGAAGTAGGGATATCATGGATTAAAGACGGAGAAGATCCTGATAAATAGTAATATTTATCGATTTCTCTATAATTATAATTATTATTCATTGTAAGATATGTTCTAATTGGAATAAAGAGTGCGGTTTTTGAACCGCATTCTTTATATAGTTATAAATATTTTTTCTATTATAAAAAATATATTGCAATTTTTCCAATTAAATTGTAAATAGTATCAATCGGAGTCTATATTGAATAAAATGGAGGACGAATAAAGATGAATACTAAAAAGATATTTATTATATTTTTTATAGCATTGTCATTATTATGCATTATTACAACTGTTAATGCCCAGACTGCAGATAATTTAAAAGGTATGCTAATTGATCTGAAAGGCTGGAATGCAAAAAAAGCTAATGGCATGGCTGTCAGCCTCGGCAGCATGAAAATGGCAAATGCATACCGCATTTATACGTTGAAAGATAAAAAAATTCATACAACAGTTTTGATAACAAGCAAGGAAGAGGCCTTACAGAAAATGGAGCCTGATATAAAACATAAGCCCAACTACAAAATTAGTAATTATACAATCAGAGGATTTAAGGTTGTTTCTGTTTATGATAAAAGAAAAAAGCAGGGTACTTTTATTGTTACTCTGATAAAAAATAAAAGTAATTCCGGTGCAATATTTGCGTTTAATTACGATGGATTAAAAGAGAGAGAAGGTTTGGGCCTTGTTAAAAAGTTTGACTGGAAGAAGATGAAAAAAGAGGCAAAAGCTTTTCTTAAGTAATAAATAGCTATCATTGAGCAAAAAAAATGGGTCATTTCGATTCGGCTTCAGCGGGATATAAATTTTATCCACGAATTACACGAATGACACTAATAAAAAAGCATAAAAATAAATTTTATTAATTCGTGAAACCCTGTCAGTCCATTGGCGGATTGGCGGGCAAAGAGGCTGTGGTGTGGGGAGCATTTCCTTTTTTCTCTCCTGCTTCTGAATAATACACTGAAAATATGTCAATTCACAAAAGCACAGTGCCTGATACAGGCTGTAAATGGAGAATATTCAGCCCGACTTTAGAAGGCTATTTGTAATGGCACGGCTTTTGCCGAAATACAAAAGTGTCTGGAAAATGTACATATTTTAGTATATAACATTACTTTTTGAAAAGTTCACTGTTCATTGTGAAAAAAGATCAGCATAAGGTAAGAGGAGGAAAAATTGCCAGGTAAAATCCTTATTATTGATGATGATATGGGCATGAGGATGCTTCTTTCAAAATTTCTGCAGCGCCAGGGCTTTGAAACACTCGTTGCCGAGGATGGCCTTGAAGGAGTGGAAATTGCCAAAAAAACAAACCCTGACCTGATTATAATGGATGTTGTGATGCCTAGAATGGATGGAATTACAGCTGCGCGGCTGATTAAATTCTACAAACCGCTGAGCAATGTGCCGATAATTTTTCTAACGGCAAAAGATGACAGTAAGGAAATTGAACTTGCTCAGGAAACCCGTGCAGATGTATATATTACGAAACCATTTGATGTCCACAAAGTGATTGAAGTTGTTGAAGATCTTTTATCAAAAACTCAATAACGGACATGGGAGATTGATTAATATATGAGTGATAGAGATCAGTATTTGATATTTGTGCTGGATAAAAAAAAGTTTGCAATCAACATAAAATCTGTAAAGAGAATAGCTCTGTCTGTGGAAGTTACAGACCTCCCTGAAGGGCCTGGTATTGTGATGGGTATAATAAATGTAAAAGGCCAGGTTATTCCTGTTGTAAACATTAGGAAAAGGTTTGGAATGCCGGGAAAAGATATAGACCTGATGGATCATTTTATAATTACTAAAACTTCAACACGAATAGTAGCTATGGTAGTTGATGATGTTATCGAAATAACAAAGATTGCAAACAATAAGAAGATACTTAAGGATGAAATACTTCCGGGAATGAAGCATGTAGCAGGTGCATTGAAAATTGCAGGAGACATTGTTCTCATTCATGATATCGAATCTTTCCTCAGCCTCGGAGAGGAAAGGGAGATTGATAAGGCATTAAAAAAAGTTAACGAAAAAGCAAAAAAGGGAAAGAAAACGAGTAAAAAATGATATCCCGCGTACCAAATATTCTTCTTGACCAGCTAAGCGTATTTATTAACAGCGAAATGGGACTCCATTTTCCAAAGGAGAGGAGATTGGATCTGCTGCGCGGTGTAAGCGAATCTGCAGAAGAATTTGGATTCACCGATGTAGAAATGTGTATTAACTGGTTACTTTCATCACCTTTAAAAAAACGTCAGATAGAAATACTTGCCCGCCATCTTACAGTTGGCGAGACATATTTTTTCCGTGAATCAAGAGTCTTTCAGGCACTTGAAAAAGATATTATTGCAGGTATTATTCAGGCACGGAGAAATGGCACTAAAACTATTTGTATATGGAGTGCAGGATGCTGCAGCGGAGAAGAACCCTATTCAATTGCAATACTTTTAACCAGAATGATACCTGATATTGATTCGTGGAAAATTGTGATTTTCGGTACTGATATAAATATAGATTTCCTTGAAAAGGCACAAAAAGGAATTTATCGCGAATGGTCATTCAGGAATACTCCTTTCTGGATTAAAGAGAAGTATTTTACACGTATTGATGACGGAGTTTATGAGATAATTCCAGGGATAAAGCGGCTTGTAAATTTTAGTTATCTTAATCTCGTTAGTGTCGAGAACCCGTCATTTATTAATTTACAGTCTTTTGATCTTATCCTTTGCCGAAATGTTTTGATGTATTTTTCTCAGGGACAAGTCAGGTCGGTTATTAACAGATTTTATGAAGGGCTTAATGATAACGGATGGCTGATTGTAGGATCAAGTGAAGCATCCCATATCCTGTTTTCTCAATTTCAGACTGTCAATTTTCCCGGCGCGATTGTTTATCGTAAAGATACTTCCAAAACGCCTTTTGAATTACCGGAAATTACGCATGATGAACCAGATCTCCCTGAATTACATCCTGTTACTGTTACGGATTTTTCAAAATTTATTACCACGGACAATGAAACCGAAGAAGAAGATGATTTTACAGAGGCAATTAACGCATTTGAGGCAGGGAACTATAAACTTGCAACTGAAATCCTGAAAAAAGTAGTCAATGATCCTGTTTTATCTGAGAATGTACAGGTTTATTTACTTCTGTCCCGCAGTTGTGCAAATCTCGGTAATTTAAAGCATGCACTGAACTGGGTTGAAAAGGGCCTTAAACATAATAAACTTGATTTTCAATTATATCAGCTGAAAGCAGAGATTTATCAGGAAATGGGGAAGCTGGATAAGGCTGTAGAATCTTTGAAAAATGTAATATATTTGGAGCCTGACTCTTTTGTAGCGTATTTTATTCTCGGAAATATTTCGCATCAGCTCGGTAAAGATAAAGAAGCAAAAAAATGTTTTGAGAATGCTGAAAAGCTGCTCAGATTAAAAGAAAGAGATGATGTGTTGACTGAATTTGACGGAATTACTGCAGGAAGAATGATTCATGTGATAGAGAGTATGAAAAATACGGAGAATCCCGGATGACCGAGGAAAGTAAAAATTCTACTATTGAAAAAAATAATAGCATGAGTAAAATAATATACATGCCTGATAAAAAGGCGGTATTAAAAAAACGTGCAGAGGCTCTTGCAAAAGAGATGGCTGATGAATGGCAGGATAAGGATAAGTTCGAAGTTGTCGAGTTTATTCTTGCATACGAGTTGTATGGAATTAAATCGTCTTTTGTACAGGAGGTTTACCCTTTAAAAAATTTTACTCCGCTGCCCGGCACGCCACCGTTTTTACTTGGAATTACGAATATTCGGGGAAGGATTGTTTCCATTGTTGATATTAAAAAGCTTTTTAATCTGCCTGACAGCGGTATTACTGACCTTAACAGAGTGATTATAATTGAGAATGGAGAGAGTGAACTCGGTATACTGGCTGATAGAATAATGGGTATAAGAAATATTTCGGATGTTGATTTTAAAGCAAATTTATTGGTCACAAGTGATACTATAGGAAATTATATACACGGGATTACCGAGGATAAATTAATTGTCCTTGATGTGGACAAAATATTTGGTGATAAAAGATTAATAATAAACTCGGAAGTATAAAAATATATTAATAAAATAAACTTTGCACGGAGTACACTATGTTAAGAAATCTGAAATTAAAGACAAAAATCTTTTTCATCCCTTTTCTTGCAGGAATTATACTGCTTACGATTTTTATTACAGCGGGCTTGATCAAAACCCAAAATGATAAGCTCCTGAATAGTATCCGCACAGAATATCTACCGGTTCAGGTTTTTAATTCCGAACTTAAATCAATACTTCAGGAAATGAATAGTGTTGTTGAACATGCTGCTTTGACACGAAACAAAGTTTTGGCAAAACAGGCAGATATCATTCATCAGCAATTCATAGCGGAATTATCAAGGGCAGAATCTGATCCTGTAATTAAACTTAGTCTAATGCCTGATAAAAATGAGTATGATAGTTTTTCCAGTGCTTTTCTGGATGTTGTTGATAAAATATCATCAGGCAGCAGTAAGAATCTAATTAATAGAAGTTTACAAAAATTAAAACCCATGCATGATACACTCAACTCAATAATTCAAAAAAATATTGTTAGAGAAAAAAGAAACGTTAGTCAGGCATTTTCCAGCATAGGGTCCAAAAACAGATTATTAATTATTTTAATAGGATTAATAATTTTTATTGGACTTGCAATGAGTATGGTATTATCAATAGCTGTAATAAAATCAGTAATGGAACCTCTTGACATTGTAGTTAATGTAGCAGAACAGGTTGCAGACGGCCAATTGACCATTGATATTCCGGAAACCGAAGGAACTGATGAAATGAGCTCACTCCTTAGAACTTTCAGGAGAATGGTTATAAGCCTCAGGGAAATGGCTGTACAGATCAAGGAGGCATCTAATGCACTTGCTTCTTCTGCCGGCCAGATTTCTACATCTGTAACTCAGATTGCATCTGCAGCTGCAGAAACAGCATCTGCTGCTACAGAGACAAATACAACTGTTGAAGAGGTCAGGCAGACTGCAATTGATTCGAACAAAAAAGCAAAGCATGTGTCGGAAAGTGCTCAAAAGTCTGTAAAAATTTCACAGGCAGGTGAGAAAACCGTTGCGGAAACAATTGAAGAGATGCAGAGGATTGAAGAGCAGATGGAATCTATTGCAGAAAGTATTATGCGTTTAAGTGAACATGGACAGGCAATAAGCAGTATTATTACTACTGTTGAGGACGTGGCAGAGCAGTCAAGATTATTGGCTGTTAATGCTTCAATTGAAGCTGTAAAAGCCGGAGAGCAAGGGAAGGGTTTTGCTGTTGTAGCACAAGAGGTCAGAACACTTGCTGAGCAGTCAAAACAGGCTACAAACCGAATAAGAGCAATTCTTGACGAAATTCAGAAATCTACGAGTGAAGCTGTTATGAAGACGGAGCAGGGTACAAAGGCCGTTAAATCCGGAGTGGAACAATCGGCAAAATCCGGTGAAACAATTCAAAGACTGGCTAACAGCGTTACTGAAGCAGCACAGGCCACTACCCAGATAGCAGTATCCAGCCAGGAACAGACAGTCGGCATGGATCAGGTTGTATCTGCAATGGAATCAATAAAACAGGCCAGTAATCAGAATGTAAGTGCAACAAAACAGGTGGAAGCTGCTGCTCAGGATCTTTACAATCTTGGACAGACTTTGATGGATATTGTGAAATTATATAAATTATAGAGATGTTTTTATTAATCATAACGTGCAGGTGAAATTATGCAGATAAGTGATCCGGAGTTTTTTAAGCAGATTCTTGAGATGTTCAGAATGGAAGCGCAGGAGCATCTTGAAACGATATCTTCCGGTGTTTCGAAGCTTAAACAGGGAGTTACAGGGCTTGAACGCAAGGAAGTTGTGGAAACTATATTCAGAGCAGCCCACAGCCTGAAAGGTGCTGCAAGGACAGTTGGAATAACTGATCTCGAAGAAATCGGCCAGGAGTTTGAGAAAATATTTTCAATGCTGAAGCAGAAGGAATCCATGCTGACAGATGATACTTTTGAAATTTTTGATATTGCAGAGAATCAGCTTGGGCTTCTGATAAAATCTGTTGACAAAGAAGGAAAGGTGCTGGGCGATAAATCAGAGCTTGTCAGGCTTATAAGCCAGATACATGAAAGAATATTGCTGCAAAACGCATAGAAAAAAATATAATTGCTAAAGGCTGGTAATTAGGAGAAATGATGAAAAACGATGACGACTTTCTTAAAGAGCTTTTATCTATGTTTAAGGTGGAGGCAGAAGAACATCTGAAAATTATATCTTCAGGCCTTATAGATCTTGAGAAAGCATCAGACGGTGACAGACTTGAAATTTTAGAAATAATTTACAGGGAAGCGCACAGTTTAAAAGGTGCAGCAAGAGCTGTAAATCTTATCAAAGTAGAACATTTATGCCAGGCTCTTGAAAGTATTTTTGCTTTATTTAAAAGCGGGGAACTTAATCCGTCAAGAGAAATATTTGATGTACTGCTTGATGCTGTTGATGTTGTATCAGATGCGGTTGATTCTCCTGATTCTACTGATATTAATAATATTTACAACAAACTTGAGCGCATTGAAAACATGAGCGTGAAAACTGTATCAGAAAGTGAAGTCAAAAAAAATATTAAAAAGCAGGCAACAAATAAAAGGAAACCAGTTACTGTTAAAAAGAAAGAAACCGGTAGTAAAAAAGTAACTGAATCTCATAAAAAAGAAGATGTACCAGAAATAAAAGATGACATAAAAAATGTTAAAAGAGTGGATACCAAACCAATTGTCACAGATACAATACGTATCCCCACGTCAAGAATGGATTCTATCCTTCTTCAGGTTGAAGAAATGGTTTCTACCAAGCTTGGGACGGAGCAGGTTACAACTGATCTCAAAGAGGTCCTTATTACAATGGACATCTGGAGAAAGGAATGGGAAAAAGTATATTCTTCAATAAGAAGAGGGCCGTCAGGCAGATTGGAAATTCTAGATAAAAATTCGAGCGAAGCTGAAGCAGAGTTTTTTAATTGGAATTTTCATCAATTGAGAGATGTTGATGACAAGCTTAACTATGTTTATAAACTTGCAGAAATAAATTTCCGTCAATTAAGCGGAATGATTGACAATCTTCTCGAAGATATGAAAACCATATTAATGCTGCCGTTTTCAACACTTTTAAAGTTGGTTCCGAAAGTGGTCAGGGATATCAGCCGGGATCAGGATAAGGATGTTGAGCTTGTTATGCGCGGCAGTACTACGGAAGTTGACAGAAGAATACTTGAAGAGATAAAAGACCCTCTCATCCATCTTTTAAGGAACTGTATTGATCATGGTATTGAAAAACCAGAGGAAAGAAAAAAAACAGGGAAGCCGGAACAGGGGATAATATCCATATCAATTTCTCAGATTGAAGGCGATAAAATTGAAATAGTGGTGGAAGACGACGGCGCAGGGATTAATCCTGAAAAAGTTAAGAAAACTGCTGTTCAAAGAGGGATAATAAGTGAGCAGGAAGCCAGGCATCTGAGTGAGAAAGAAGCTATTTCTCTTATTTTTGAATCAGATCTCTCTACCAGCCCGATAATTACTGATATCTCAGGAAGAGGCCTCGGGCTTGCGATAGTACGTGAAAAAGTAGAAAAATTGGGCGGCTTGATTCAATTAGAGACAGAGACTGGTAAAAGGACACGCTTTCGTATTGTGATACCTGTTACACTTGCTACTTTTCGGGGTACCCTGATAGAGGCCGGAGGGAATAGTTTTGTTGTGCCGACTGTAAATGTGGAACGTGCAATGAGGCTGCCGGTTAAAAAAATAAAAACAGTTGAGAATAAAAGAGTAGTAACAATTCACAATAAAATGATTTCTTTAATCCACTTGAGCGATGTGCTTGGGTTGAGGCGTGATGTCGGAACTGCAGCACAATCAGATATGCTGCAGTTTGTTATAATCAGATCTGCAAATAAAATGGTTGCACTCGGAGTGGATTCAGTAGTCAATGAACAGGAGTTTTTAGTTAAAGGCCTCGGAAAACAGATAATTCGTGTAAAAAATATTGCAGGAGCAACGATTCTTGGATCGGGAAAGGTGGTGCCTATTCTTAATGTCCCGGATATTATCAAATCCGCAGAAAAAGTAATATCTTCCCCCCTGCAGGAGGTATCAATGCAAAAAAAACAGGAAGAAAAGAAGTCTATACTTATTGCAGAAGATTCAATAACATCACGAACGCTGCTTAAAAATATTCTTGAATCAGCAGGATATTCTGTTAAAGCAACTGTTGACGGTGCTGATGCTTTTTCAGCTTTGCGAAGCGGCAGGTATGACCTTGTAGTCTCTGATGTGGAAATGCCGAGAATGAACGGTTTTGAACTTGTGTCAAATATCAGGAAAAACAGATCAACAACAGACACTCCTGTGATTCTTGTAACAGGGCTTGAGTCCAAGGAAGACAGGGAGAGAGGTATTGAAGTAGGAGCTAACGCCTACATTGTAAAAAGAAGTTTTGATCAGAGTAATTTACTTGATGTTATAAGTAAGCTAATTTAGGGAAGATAAAAACCTATGATTAAAGTTCTTGTCACAGAAGATTCCTCTGTTATAAGAAGTTATCTCGAACATGTACTCAACAATGATCCTGAACTGACTGTTGTGGGAACTGCATGTAACGGGCTTGAAGCAGTTGAAAAGGCTGCTGAATTAAAGCCTGATGTTATTACAATGGATATTCACATGCCGGGAATGGACGGATTTGAAGCTACAAGAAAAATTATGGAAACAAATCCTGTCCCGATTGTTATATGCAGTGCAAGCTGGGATCCCACTGAAGTTAGTAAAACTTTTCGGTCAATGGAAGCGGGAGCAGTTGCAGCCCTGGAAAAACCGAGAGGATTTTCTCATACTGACAGTGACGATTCCCTGCGTCAGCTTATAGATACCGTAAAAGCAATGTCAAGTGTCAAAGTCGTAAGGAGATGGGCACGTTTAAGAAAGAAAGAAACGGTTATTACTTCGCATCATGTGCATACAGGGCATAAAAAAAGAAGCGGGCGGAAAACTTACAAAATAGTTGCCGTGGGATCTTCAACAGGTGGGCCTCTTGCACTTCAGAGTTTGCTTTCAAACATAGACAGAGACTTTCCTGTCCCAATAGTAATTGTTCAGCACATTGCACCGGGGTTTCTTACAGGGCTTGCAGACTGGCTTGGAAAGACAACAAAGTACGATGTGAAAATAGCTGAAAATAATGAAAATATTTTACCTCGGAAAGCATATCTTGCTCCTGACAGATTTCATATGCTGATAACAAAAGATTTTAAAGTAAAGCTGATAAGCGGAGAAAGCAGAGATCGGCTTTGCCCGTCAGTAGCTCATTTGTTTAAATCTATAGGAGATGAATTCGGAATGTCAGGTGTAGGTGTTTTATTAACCGGGATGGGTAGAGACGGAGCTGCAGAATTAAAAGAAATGCATGATAAGGGGGCCCTTACCTTTGCACAGGACGAGGATAGCTGTATTGTATTCGGAATGCCGGGTGAAGCTGTAGCTCTCGGCGCAGCTGACAAGGTGCTTCCGTGCCCGGATATAGCTGAAGAACTTAATAAAATGTTGATAGATAATGATGCGGAATTCAGGGATAAAGAGAAAAAAAGAGTTATAACTCATACTAATCAGTGAGAAAATATTATGTCAATGCAAGATTTAAGACCAATTGAAGCCGATATTGAAATATTAGTTGTGGAAGACAGTCCGACTCAGGCAATGCATTTAAAATACATACTTGAGCGGAGAAATTATACGGTACATATGGCAACGAACGGCAAGGATGCCCTTGAAATGATGCGGAAACGTAAACCGACTATCGTGATAAGTGACATTCTGATGCCTGAAATGGACGGGTACGAATTCTGCCGCCAGATACGTGCCGATGAACAGCTGCAATATGTCCCTGTAATCTTGTTAACACAACTTTTTGATCCGAGAGATGTGATAAGAGGTCTGCTCAGCGGAGCTGACAATTTTGTTACAAAACCCTACAGTGAACAATTCCTTGTTTCCAGAATTCAGTACATACTTGCAAATCAGGAACTTAGAAAGAACTCAATTACTGAAATGGGTATAGAAATTATTTTTGCAGGGCAGAAACATTTTATAACTTCCGACAGAATGCAGATTCTGGATCTTCTGTTTTCAACTTTTGAGAATGCTGTACAGAGAAATCAGGAACTTGAAGAGACTAATAAAGAATTGAGAAGAGCAATAGAGACAATAGAGACAATCAATGAAGTAACAGGCAAGTTGAACAGGATGCTTATGCCGGAAGATGTTGCACGTGCAATCGGAGACGGTGTCAAAAAACTCATTGACTATGATGAGTGTATTGTATATTCGATTGATGAAAGTAAAAAATATCTTATCCCGATATTTGCAGGCCAGAGACAGGGAGAGAAAAACAGCGATAAAGTTAAAAAGTTAAAAATCGGAGAAGGGATTGTGGGCCTTGTCTATTCCCGTGGAAAACCTGAAATGGTGGGGGATATAACAAAGCACCCCAAGGCCAGGTATCTGAAGAACAAAAATGTCCCGACATATTCCGTTCTTGCAGTACCTATGCAGTATGAAAACGAGACAATGGGAGTTATAGCACTGCTTAAAACAGGGCTGCATCAGTTCAGTGAATCCCACATGCGTACTCTTTTAATTCTTGCAGGACAGGCTGGAGTTGCAATGGAGAATGCCCGGCTCCTGCAGGAAGAGAAGAGGAGGATAAGACAGCTTTCTCTGATTAATGAGATTTCACGAAAAATGGTGTCAACTCTTGACGTGGAAGAACTAAGCGTTTATGTTGTAGAGTCAATTCAAAATGAATTCAAAGAGGATACAATACTGCTTCTCGTTAAAGATGAAGATGAGAATAAACTGGTAATTGGAGCTCATGCGGGTATTGAAAGTAAAAAATTCCATGACGGCTGGATTTTGGAAAAAGACTCCTCTGCTGTATGGAAGGCTGCAAAATCCGGTGAAGTTGTTACTGTAAATGATATTAAGAAAATAAAGGATCTGCAGCCGCTAATTGCAGGTATTCGTTCGGAAATAGCAGCCCCTATTAAGAAAGGGGATAAACTGCTTGGAGTTCTGCACATAATGAGTAAAAAGAGTGATTCGTTTAATGAAAAGGATTCCGCTTTAATGAAAATGCTTGCGGATCAGATTGCAATGGCACTTGAGAATGCAAGATTATATGAAAGCGAAAGAAAAACAAGTGAACTTGCACAGCAGGCTAACAGAGCAAAAAGTGAATTTCTTGCCAATATGAGTCATGAGATCAGGACTCCTATGAACAGCATTATAGGATTCTCCGATCTGCTGCTTCAGGAGAATCTGCCCGAAGAATTGGTCGATTTCGCAAAGACTATCAAGCTTAACGGTGAAAGCCTTCTGGAAATTATTAACCAGATTCTTGATCTGGCAAAGGTCGAAACAGGGCGTATGGAAGTGGATGTTGTGGAGTGTAATTTATCCGAACTTGTTGAAAATGTTTCACAGCTGCTCAGGCCGAGAGTTCTTGACAAAGGGCTTAAGTTTAAAGTTTCGACTGAACCTGAACATCTTCCGTATATTGAAAGCGACAGTCTTAAGATTCGTCAGATTATGGTTAATCTCCTCGGCAATTCGGTCAAATTTACTGAAGACGGGGAGATAGGGTTTAGTGTAAATGTACGGAAACAGAAGAATGCCAGAGGTATGCTGGAAGTACATGTATCAGATACCGGTATTGGAATAGCCCCGAACAAACATCAAGCTATATTTGAATCGTTCACTCAGGCTGATGCGTCAATGACACGCCGGTTTGGGGGAACAGGCCTTGGCCTATCATTGAGCAAGCAGATGGTTGAACTGTTAGGCGGCAAAATCTGGTTTGAATCTGACCTCGGAAAAGGGACTACATTCCACTTTAGCGTGCCTGTAAGGATAATTTCGGAAAAAGTCGGAGTTCCTGTTAAAAAAGTGCAGAAGGCACAAATAAAAGCTGTAGGTGCCGGAAAAGGAAAAACAAAGCAGATAAGTATACAGACAAAAAAGAAGCGTAAAGAGCCGCTTGTGCTTTTAATAGAAGATAACGGCAGTGCAATGGAACTGCTTCAGAGATATCTTAAACGTGACGGCTATGAAGTGCAGTGCAGTACAACAGGTGATGATGGAATTCTTAAGGCAAAATTCTACAGGCCTGATGCTATTATTCTGGAAATTTTATTACCTGGAAAGATGGACGGGTGGGAAGTGCTTAGAAATCTTAAATCAAGTACTTTAACCAAAGATATTCCGGTCATAGTATGTTCCGTACTTTCAAACCAGAAAAAGGCGTACAGCCTTGGTGCAGTGGAGTATATTGAAAAGCCTGCACAGGAGAAGGCCCTTCTTGATACTTTACACAAGTCCATAGGGCTGAGTGATAAGAAAAATAAGGAAGTCCTTGTTGTAGATGATGACAAATCCGTACACGTGCTTTTCGGCAAACTTCTTAAAAGCATGGGTGTAATTGTGAAGAATTTTGAGAATGGGAATGATGTAGTAAAGTATCTTGAAAGCCCGCATCCTATTGCACTTGTAATACTGGATCTTTTAATGCCTGGTGTAGACGGGTTTGAGGTTCTTAAAAAGATCAAATCTTCAGAAAAGACAAAAGATATACCAGTTGTTATTTATACAGGTAAAAAACTTACTTCAAGAGACAGATCCCGGCTTAATGAAAATTATGCACTTCTTTTACAGAAAACAAGTGAAACGCCTGAAACACTGTTAAATCAGCTTAATAATCTTGTTATGCCGTCTCTCAGAGAGGCAATTGATAAAGCAATGCAGGAAGAGGAAGAGGCTGTAAGAATTCTTCTTGCAGAGGACGATCCTTCGGGGCAGAAACTAATGCGGCTTCTTTTAAGTCAGTTGGGATATGCTGTAGACCTTGCAGGTACAGGCCAGCAGGTTCTTGATATGCTTAAAAAGAAAGATTATGATATTGTGCTTATGGATATGGAAATGCCTGTAATGGATGGCTTTACTGCAACGCGCAAGCTTAGAAGTATGGAGAAATACAAGGATATGCCGATAATTGCGCTTACTGCACATGCAATGAAGGAACACAAGAAAAAGACACTTGAGGCAGGATGTACGGATTATCTGTCAAAACCTATAAATCGCGACAAATTGCAGGATATCCTCAATAAATACCTTGCAGACCCCGGCGTACCGGAGGAAAAAGAATCAAAAACGGAACAGACAAATTTGATTGCAGATGACCCACTTATGG
The DNA here is from genome assembly GCA_021158245.1 of bacterium. NCBI lineage: Bacteria > bacterium. The sequence goes on from JAGGVB010000058.1 coordinate 80,307, forward strand.
CTGAACTAAGAGAATTCTTCATTGATGACCTGTCTAAAAAGATAAAGAAATTTAATGAGGATATGGAAAAGAAGGATATTGATGAAGTTATAAGATTCGGCCATTCTCTTAAAGGCACAGCAGGATCATACGGATTCCCTGTTTTTTCCAAACTTGGTGCTCAGATAGAAGATTACGGCCGTGAAGGCAAGTGGGATGAAATAGCATCTCTGCAAATTGCTATTGTAAAAGAGTATAAACTGCTTGGAGTTAATGATGAAGCCTGAGAATATGACTATTTTAACTGTTGATGATACACCGGCCAATATTCGTCTTTTAACTCATTATCTTGAGAAAGAGGGCTATAATGTACTTACAGCAGAAGACGGATTTGAAGGATTCAAATCTGCTATTAAGTACCATCCCGATCTTGTGCTGCTCGATGTTATGATGCCCGGAACTGACGGATACGAAGTTTGCGAGCTTTTAAAAGCCGAAGAGACAACAAAAGATATACCTATTGTTTTTTTAACGGCAAAAACAGATGTTGAAGACAGACTCCACGGTTTTGAATTGGGAGCTAAAGATTTTATAACAAAGCCTTTTAATCTTTCCGAAATTTCTACGAGAATAAAGACACAATTAGAACTTACCTATCTTAAAATCCAGAATGAGCATTTGTCAGAAGCTCTTTTTTCCTCCCAGAGAGCTGCAGGGTCAGGTTATATTGGTTTAAAACTTTCAACTCAGATAAAATCTTTTTTGGATATGCTTCACAGCAGGTTAAAGAGAATTCAGGAAAAAGCTGATCCTGACAGCGCAGTTCAACAGGCTGCTTCAATTGCTGTTGAACTTGAGTCACGTATTAAATTATTAGTGGAAACATGGTATGATTTTGCCGATGAAAAGCCCGAAATTCCCAGAGTTTTTAATCTGGTTCCTCTATTAATAGATATTGTTGAGCTCATAGAATTCAATGTAGAAGGAATATCTGTCAAGTATTCTGTCCCGGAAGAGCCTGTGATGATTGAAAGCAGGTATTCGTTAATTCAGCAGGCCATGATTGCATTACTTGTAAATCTGTCGGCAGAAGTAAAATATCAGGGCGGGATAGAGATTTCGAGCAGTATGGGCCGGCTTCCGAAAAGGTTTGAAAATCAGCTAAAGGAAAAGCCTGAGAGCGAATATCTGCATATCAGTATCCAGTGTGAATGCAAATGGGGAACTGATGATATACCTTCGGTAGAGTTAGAAAATTTTTATTTCTCCAAAAATCATCCTGATGCTGCATTTGGCCTGACTGTGGCATCTGCGTTTGTTACAAGATATCAGGGAATTGCAGCAATTGAGCAGGGCAATAGTAATGGAGTTATGATTTCTCTGTACATTCCTGCAAATAGCGCAGCATGATGAGGGATGGATTTTAATGATGAATAAGTAATGTATTGAGAGGCTGTCACTTCCGAAGAAGCCTGAATCACAATAACATGATTATTGAATCCATGGAAACAAAATCTCATTATCGTAAGATTTGAATGCAAACATACGAGGCCAGGGAGGAAGTTTGAGCATGAGTAAGTTGTTAGTATTTGATTTTGACGGAGTTATATGCAACTCATATCACGATTCATTAATGACCTCAATCAATACATACATAGAACTCGTTTCTGAGCATGACTTACCTGTATCTTCGAAACTATCGGAAAAATCAGTATTTGAGTTTGAAGAAAGGGAAAAAGAATTCTGCAGAATGTTCAGGGAATTAATGCCTCTCGGGAATTTTGCTCATGATTATTATGTAATATTAAGGATTGTTGAGCAAAACGTTTTTAACACAATTAAAACCCAGGAAGACTTTGATAAATTTAAAAAGTCGTGTTCGCCGGATATAATTGACAGTTATCAAAAAAGATTTTATAAGGTCAGGTACGATATGCAGACAAATGATCCGGAAGCGTGGGTTGGAATTTTGCCTGCTTTTACAGGCGTGATTCCTGCTGTAACGAAGCTGTCAGAAAAATACACTCTTGCAATAGCAACATCAAAAGATGTCAGGTCTGTAGAAATTCTGCTGAAAGAGTATGACCTGATAAACTATTTTGAACATGAAAATATCCTTGATAAAGATTATGCCCGTTCAAAAAGGGAACACCTTGTAACATTTTCAAAGAAGCATGCTGTTGATTTTTCCGATATGAGTTTTATAGACGACAAGGTACTTCATCTTGTTTCAGTAAGAGATCTGGGCGTGAATCTTTTTCTGGCAACCTGGGGATTTAATACCGAACGGGAGTATGATATTGCCAGGGCAAATGGCTGCCGTTTATTGAAGCTTGATGAGCTGAACACTCTTTAATGATAATGATTTGTGAATTAACCTTTATTATTCAGGAATAAAACCCCTTCCTCATGTTATTCCCGCATGCTCCTGGCGGGAATCCACCTTTTTCTTGTACTTTTTAGATTTGTGAATAATGCAAGTTAGAATAATAAGTAGAATATTTCTTTAAAAATAGATATCTCCCTGAACTCCTATTTTATTAATTTTGTTTCCGTAAATCATATTGTATCCTGATCTTAAATAAGTTCTGCCCGGATAAAATGTAAGCGACCACTTTGCAGACAGTTTGAAAGATTTAAAAGGATTTAATGCAAAAATGATGTAAATCCTTTCTCCTCTGTTGTAAAGTGGGGTATTTGAAAGTACACCCGGAAGGTCACGCTCAAATTCATAAATGCGTGTATCCCATGATTCGGTGTCAAATACTATGGCTCTTAAATTGACAAATGATTTATGAAATGGCTTTATCAGGCCGTCAGCAAAAAAGAGAAAACCATTTTCACCATGCTTTATAGACTCATAATAAGAGCCGTTTATCGAGAAACGGACTGCTTCGAACCGCGCCCTGAATCTGATTTTTTTTGACGGAGAATAGCTGATTCCAGAGCGAAATTTATAAAGCGAAGTAGAAGCAACATGTACTAAAGGCTCTGAAGAATGAGTATCTTTTATTGCTCTTGCCCCTGTTTTTTTGTTAAACCTTAACAAAATTTTCACTTTATGTGAGAGTTTTAATTCCCACTGAGAAAAAATATCAGATGAATTAAATGGAACAGGAATAAAGTATGTTCTCCACGGAGTATGGTGAAAGTCTAAATAAAAGGATGCAGAGATACGCCTGCTGAATTTACGTTTCATGCCGCAATAGATACCTTGCCTGTTTTTTGCAGGAGATATTGACATAAAAGAGCTGTAAGGACTGTAAAATTTTTTTGAAAAATAGTAGTAAACGAAAGCAAGTTTTAAGAGCCCGATATTTGTTGCTGCCCCTGTAACAATGGCGCATGATCCGGGATCAGATTCGGATAATTCTCCATATAAATTTACATTCTTTACCTCGATATCCCAATGGGCGCCGTACACAAAAAGTTTCTGCCCCTTAAATTCAAATTGCTTTCTTTCGTTTATTTCGGGATTTAAAGGAGGCGAAAAACGTGCGTGCATAATTGTAAATCCCGCTGAATTATTTTTATTTATGTACGATGCTGAAAAACAAATATTTGATTCACAGGCATTGCCCTTTGTTTTGATTTCGTACTCGGTTCTGTGAAGCCCTGATTTTTTAAAGGAGCTGACTGTTGAGTCATTATTTAATGAAGCGTCCTTGTGTGCTTTTGAATAAAATCCTGTTAATGAGAAATGCCGATTATAAAGAGAAAGCGCAATACCCTGCATGTATCCGAACTCTGTTGATAATGCATAACCTGAAATTCCTGATGTACGATTTTTTGCAGCTTTTACGGAATTTGCTCCTTTGTACTGACTGTAAGGCCCCCATAATGTAAGGCCCTGGCCTGTTTCCGCAATAAAATTGCCTGCAATAATCTTAAGCCCGTGTTTTTTAATGTGCAGCTCTGCATACCCGACAAAATGGTCTGCATAGGACGCTTCACCCGGATCTTTATGGATAAGTATCTTTGAAGAAAATGGCCCTTTTGATAATGTCATACGATTGTAAGTGTAAACAGGCGGCCCTTTGAATTTATTGGTGCTGAATCCTTTCTCTTTTTCCAGTTTCCGCATGTATCTGTTCCTGAAAGACACGGATAAAGGAGTGGACTTTTCCATTTTGTCAAATCTAATATATGAAGATATTAATTTTACAAAATCAGTATCAAAATGCATGCGGCTTTGAAAATCGCTTAATGATTTAAAATCTCCGTTTTTTTTACGCTCCCTGATAATTTTGCGTGCAGATATGTTATCAAAAAATGGTATGGCATTAATGGTTTTTTCAGAAGCGGAATTGATGTTTAGAGGATTGGCTTTAATATCTTCGAGGCGTTCCAAAATCATTGTATTTTTTGTTTTCTGGTCTTCGAGAAGTTTTTCCTGAATATCCTGGCTGAATAATACAACTGCAGGTAAAAAAAGAATGATTATGGAAAAACGTGCAATAAGTTTGTTTTTTGAGCACATAATTAATAGCTCCCCTGTTTTTTATGGTTAGATTCTAAATTTTTAACATAGAAGAAGTAAAATGAGGGAAAAAAAAGAGCAGCCGGATTTTTCCAAGTTGAAAAAACGGTCACACATAGGGTCAGGAATAATCGGTTTGTAACCGGGTTATGTGCTCCGGCCTGCCATGTAAAAAAAATAAACATGACAAAAATAGAAAAAGCAGCAACAGTACTTTTTGCCTGCGAGGTTACAGTATAATTGTACATACAGTTAAATGTAATTTAATGTTGTGATGCAGGTGCTTAGCAGCTCTTATGCATGATGCTATAATATAATAATAAAATTTAAAATGTCAAGATAATATTCGAAAAAATAAGAAATAAATTAGGGGCTGTATCAAAAGTCGATTTGAAGTCATTACAAGAAGCGAAGCGACATAGTAATCTCAGAAATTGAGCCCGAATTGAAGAGACTGCTTCGCAAAAAGACGCTCGCAATGACAGGGTTAGGACTTTTGACACAGCCCCTATAAAGGAAATATCATAACATTAACAAAGATTAAAGTCTTTGTTCCCAGCTTTTGGGTAGTTTATCAAAACATCCTTGCCATTCCAAATCCCACATAAAAACCCTTTCTCGTAAGAGGCACGGCAAAATCAATCCTTGCAATGCCGAATAGCCCGTTTATGGAAATACCTGATTCGCTGTAGGTATCTGTTATCTGAAGCGGAGTGTAGGTTAACGCCTTTTTACTCATCCATGTTCTGCCTATGGCGCCGAAAACAATTATTCCGAGGCCTTTTCTTGCAAGGGAGTGAAGGCCGAGCAGTTCAAAGGGAATTGTCCTGAAGTTGTGTTCGGCAAATACAGCAGCATATTTTTCTCCTTCCACCGGCCTGTTTTTAAGAGTTTTAAACACTCCAAAAGGCATAAATCCTCCGATTGATGTTCCAATATTCCCCATTTTCTGCAATGGCAATGTACCTTTGTAAGTGCCTGCTGTAAATTGTACATCAATACAGGGCGCAAGCATTCTTCTGCGCAGGAATGTATTGATCCTGAAATTTCCGTTTAACCTGTAGGATGTAAAATTAAAATCACTTGAAAATAGATCGGGTGATGAGTGTTCTATTTCAAATGAGATGCGGTTCTGGCTGATAGGAGCAAATGGAATAAGATCATGTCCGAGGGAGAGATTCAGATATACTGATCGTAAGTTTCCCGCGTCAATTGCAGGATTTAATCTGCTTATTTTTCCTTTGCCCGTAAGTGTAAATGTGCTGGTTTCTTCGAGGGAAGAGTGGGTTTCAATGTTGACTCCTATTTTTAAACTGGCAGGGATCTTTGAAACAGAGTATTTAAGAGATGTTCTGAATCGTTTGTTTCTGTAATAATCATTGTAATCTGTTTCTCCGATTAAACAGGAGTAGGTGTTTATAAATGCCGGATAGTTCAAGGCTGAAAATCTGCTTTGTGCGCCGGAAAAACAGTCTGCTGACACAGAAAGATTCTTAAGCTTTGCTGCACCGCGGATTGACCATGCAAACTCTTTAAGCCCTGCATAGTAATCTGTCGATGCAAGTATTTTTACATGTTTCTTTGAGAGAGAAATACCAATCCCGGGGCCAAAACCTGTAACTCTGTTGTATTGAAACCTTGGATTTATATAGGATAATAATGTTCGTTTTTTCTTTTTTGTGTCTGCGCTGGTACTGGCACTTCCTGCATCATTTGATGCACTGACAACAACATATTTTGCAAGGAATCCGGTTGGTTTAAATGCTTTGTTTAATGTCATTGTGCTGTCAAGGTTTTTGTAAGCAGAGGATTCCTCCATTGTTAATGGTACGGGAGTTGTTGTCATTATATTTTTTCTGATTGACAGAGAATCCACAATAATGTGTTTTTTGGATTTAAATATTGAGTCGGGAAAAGCTGAATTAACGCTGTATTCAGTAAACACTGAAATTTGATTGTAGATAATTTTCGGAAAATTCAGCCCCACCATACCGATTTTAATTAAGCCGTGCATGCGCATGTCAACGGGAAGCCAGAACAGGCTGCCGAATTTTCTGTACTGCTGCTTATAGTGAATTTCAAAATTCTGAAAAGGAGGAGGCAGTATTACTGATTCCGAAGGAACAAGGTCAACATCAATTATGGCGTAGTCCTCATCAACAACGCTGATTCTGCCTTTAAATGTCGGCTGTAATTTTGACTTTGGCGATACTTCAATGTCATAAACTGTCTTCCCGTTAAATGATCTGTAATTTGTAAGGGAAAAATTGTAATATTTTAATGCCTTTGGATTTGTAACTCCTATGACTTTAAAACCTGCTACGTCTATATTGTCATCATAGAGATTCTGAAGATTTGATGCAAATGCGAAGTTCTCCGTATTTTTAATGTTTGCCGATGTTTTTTTTGAAACAATGACTTCTTTATCTCCTTTGTTTTTATCCCAGTATAATCTGGAATTACTCTCCGCGATATAAACAATACTTGTATCATTCTCAAGTGATATCCTGGAATATGCGTCTACTCTGTATCTGCTGAGTGATTTAAGCCATGATTTTTTATGTTTTATTACTTTACGCATGATATTTACGGCAGGGTCTTCATCAGATACAGTGATTGGTTTGAGCTGTATTACCGTAGGATTTAGTTTAACTGTAATTGATGAAGGTGAAGATTCTGTTACAGTAATTTTTTTTGCAATATACCCGATGTATGTTACATTAAGGGTTGCAGGCAGCTTTTTTATCTCTATCTTAAATTTGCCGTCGCTGTTTGTTATTGTGCCTTTATAGGTGTTTTCTATCTGTATGTTTGTGTTTGAAAGGGGCTTGCCTGTGCTTGCGTCAATTACATAACCTGAAATCAGTTTTTGGCCAGGGAGAGGAGAGGCAAATAGCATTATGGCAATAACTGCTGAAAAGGCTTTCATAAATCCTCCTGAGTCATGAATGTAAAATTAAAGATTTGTAAAAAATAACAATAATTATTAACTTATACTATTATTTTCTTTAAAAGTTTCAAAGAAATAGATGTTCAGGAACAAGTTTTTTCTTTTTTATACGTCTTAATATAAAGAGCTTAATTTATTATGAAAAAATCTGAAGGATTATGGAAGCTAAACTGATAAAATTGTTAAAGACTGGGGATTCTACGGCATTTAAACAATTTGTAGAAGCCAATCAGGACAGGGTTGTAAGTATTTGTTATGGTTTCCTGAAGAATAAAAGAGATGCGGAAGATACTGCTCAGGAAGTATTTATTGAAGTTTATCGCTCTATAGGTAAATTCCGCGGAGATTCAAAACTTTCTACCTGGCTTTACAGAATTGCTGTTACAAAGTCCCTGGATTTTTTAAGGAAGAAAAAGAGAAGAGGTAAATTCCATCAGCTCACAACGATTTTTTATGAGCATAATTCTGATAATATTGCCGAACCGGCAGATGCATCACGGCCTGATTTTGATCTAATGGAAAATGAGAGAAGAGAAATTTTAAACAGGGCAATAAACAAACTTTCCGATGATCAGAAAACCTCAATTGTGTTAAATAAACTGCAGGGGTATTCATACAAAGAAGTGGCTGAGATTATGAACAAGAGCGTAAGCTCGGTTGAATCACTGATTTATCGAAGCACAAAGAATCTGAAGGGAATTTTATCGCACCTTTATGAAAAAAAGTTATTATAAGAGCGCAAGTTTTTCATGCATAGAGCGTCAAAATTAGTGAAAAGAGGAGAAAACAGAAATGAATGATGAAAAGTTGAGAAATAAAAGAGTTGCAATTGAGGTTGAGAAGACAATGAATCTTCTTGAAGGCCCTCAGCTTATTGCAGCGGATCCTTTCTTTTATACCAGGCTCAAAGCTAGAATGGATAGTTCTGATGAGGCTGTCAGAAAGAGCAGCTCTCTTGTTTCCTTTCTCAGGCCGGCTTTTCTTCTTCTGTTTGCAGTAATGAATATTTTTACAATATATTACATATTTAAACAGGATTCTGTTGTAACTGCTCAGAAAAATTTTGCAGATGAGTATAATCTGGCATTAAATAATACGGAATTACTGGATATAAATATACAGCAGGGAGGGGAGCAGAATGGCATCGTCAAATAAGAAAAAGTTCTATACCGGCCTGTTTATTTTTCTTGTTGTTGCAAATATTGTTTCATTATCAGCATTGTGGTATACTCTTTATAAAAAGGATATCCCTGTACCGCATCCTGTGATGGCAGGGCCTGACAGAAAACCGAAGGTAATGGATTTTTTATGTGACAGGCTTAACCTTAATCCCTCTCAAATCGCTGAATTTGAGAAAATGAGAAGAGATCATTTTAATCAGATACGGCACTTAAATGATGATATCAGGCCTTTGAGAAAAAATCTTTTTAATGAGATTTTCAAGGAGAATCCGGATACTGCGAAAATAGGAATGTTTGCAAGGAAAATAGGGTACTTTTCAGGCCTGAGAGAAAAATTTATAGCTCAGCATTTTGAAGCTTTAACAAAGGTATGTAATAACAGACAGCGAAGAGTTCTTCAGGAGCTTGTTGACAGGTCTTCAAAAAGATTTTCAAATAACGGATATCGCGATACACGTAACAATAATATGCACCATGGCAGGAAAAACGGGAAAAGACAAAGATAAACGAAAAAGGAGAAAGAACAATGAGACGTATAACTGTATTAACAATCGGATTACTGGCGTTTGCCGCAAGTGTGATGGCACAGAAACCTATGGGTATGAGAATGGAAGGGCAGCAGCGTGAGCCCGGAATGCACAAGAGCATGGGCATGCATCACAATATGCTGCCGAATTTAACTGAAGACCAGCAGAAAAAGATTGAAACTCTGAGGACCAAATTTATGAAAGACGGTTTGAATATCAGAAATCAAATTGCTGAAAAACGGGCAAGGCTAAATACTCTCCGGACTGCTGACAAACTTAATACATCGGAAATCAATAAGGTTATTGAAGATATCGGCTCTCTAAGGACCAGGATGATGAAAATGGGCGAATCTCACAGACAGGAAGTAAGAGCATTGCTTACCGAGGAACAGAGAGTTGTTTTTGACAGTATGCACAACAGAATGGGTAAAGGATGTATGAAGGGCAGAGGACGCAGAAGGTAATTAATTGAAGTCTTTTTGTTTGATTTTGAAATGAATAGCGGGTGTGGTGATGACAGTTGAAACCATGTCCGCTATTTTTATTAAAGGAGAAAGCCATTACGGGGATTATAGACATTTTACAGATTTATAATAAGTGTCGAAGTGTAATATATTTTGAAGAAATTAACTGTATAAATCGTTCTAATTAATATTATTGATTTGATGCAAATAAAACAAGGTGGATAAGGATGATCGTTACTGCTTGTCACAACGGGGACCGAAAAATGAAAAAACAATTATCATTATTAGTACTGACATTAGGATTTATCATGATTACCGGCTGTAATTTCAAAGAGTTAAATAATCAATGGACAGATAAACCAATGAAAATTGACGGCAATTATTCTGATTGGGAAGGTGTTAATTTACAATATTTTGAAACGCAGAATTTTGTTATGGGCTCAGTTAATGATGCTGAGAATATTTACCTGATGTTCAGATTTACAGATCAAAGACTTGCACGGAGAATTCAAAGAGCGGGTATTACATGCTGGTTAGATACGAACGGAAAAAAGAGTAAAGAATATGGTATACAATATGCCGGAAGTGTTAATCTATTTTTAGAATCCATGTCTGAAATGGGGACCTCACAAATAATGTCATCAGAAAAGAACGGAAGAATGGATAGGCTGACGAAAAGATTAAGAAGCACTTTACCCGGCCCTGGGAAAATTATTGTCATCAAGGATGAAGAAAAATCAGAAATGGCTGAAAATCAGGCGCAGGGGCCATCTGCCGGTTCAGCAAATCATAATGGAGTTTTTTGTTTTGAGATTAGAATGCCGATACCAATAAGTGCAAAACCAGGTGATGAGATGAGTATTTGTATGGAATTCGGAGGGATGAGTTCCGGAAATTTTGGTCAATTGAAGGAACAAAAGGGCGGCTCAACAACAAGAGGCGGAAGAATGGGTGGCGGACGTGGTATGGGTAGAGGCAGAGGGATGCGAAGTGAACAAAGGACGCCTGGATATGAAAATTTTGAAAAGCAGGAAATTTGGATGAAACTAATTTTAACAGGGAATGCTGTGAATTAAATTATATGGTACGGAAACTGCAGATTGGGGCATGAGAAGTGGAATAGAAATTTACAATTGGTTGAATTTGTATGTCACAATATTTACAAATAATCTATAATGGTTGTAAAATCGATTGGAGAAATAATGATTCAAAATAAAAATAATATTATACCGTACATTTGCACGATATTACTTTTAACTTTGTTCTTTAGCAGCATAGCATTTGCTGAAAAAAGTTTAAACAAGAGCGATATTAAAGGGTATGTTATAGATGCAAAGAGCGGAGAGGCATTACCCTATGCCAATATAAGATTAAAAGGTACTAATAGAGGTACAACGACCAATACCGATGGATATTTTGTGCTGGTAGATGTGCCTATCGGCAAATGCTCTATACAAGTCAATTATATCGGATATATTTCAAAAATTATTGAAGTAAAAAATACATATGCCGGTATTACGCCGCTTATTATAGGAATGAAGCCGACAGTGATTGCATTACAAGGAGTAACCGTTACTGCCCAGGCAGAAATGCTTGATGTTTCTGCAAAGCAGGTAAGTCAAGTTACATTTTCACCAAGGCAATTATCGTCTCTGCCTAATATAGGTGAAGTAGATATTTTTCGTACGATGCAGCTTCTACCAGGTATTAGCGGAGCAAATGAGGGTGAATCCGGTCTTTATGTCCGGGGAGGTACTCCGGATCAGAACCTGATTCTTTTCGATGGCATGACTATTTATCATGTTGATCATTTTTTCGGTTTTTTCAGTGCATTTAATACTGATGCAATTAAGGATATTCAGCTTATAAAAGGCGGTTTCCCCGCAAAGTATGGCGGCAGACTTTCAAGTGTTATTAATCTAACCGGTAAAACCGGAAATAAAAATAAACGGCAATTTGGTTTCGGGGCTAATCTTTTAAGTGCAAATGCCTACTTTGAAACACCGGTTTTTAATAAAGGTACTTTTTTAATAGCAGGCAGACGTTCTTATACAGATTTTATCAGAAGTTCTTTGTATGATAATATTTATGGCTTTGTGACCGGTGATGACTCAGGCGGTATTGTTGGAGGCCAAGTGAGCAGGAAAGGCGGCCGAGCTGGTGCACAATCAGCAGAGTTTCTACCAAGTTTTTATTTTTATGATTTTAACAGTAAACTGACTTTGAACCTTTCATCAAAAGATATTATCAATTTTAGTATTTATAGCGGTAAAGATAATTTAGATAAATCACAGGATTATAGCAATATGCCACTTAAATTCAGTGGTACGGAGGAAAGTACAACACTTAAAACAACAGACTATACAAGATGGGGAAACATGGGTTTCTCCGGTAAATGGTCCAGACAATGGCAGGATCGTTTTCATACGGATATGCTATTAGCATATTCAAAATATTTCAGTGATTTTGATAGGACTCGAAATTTAAGTGATAATACACCAGTTGTTGATGATAGTGTAAGTAATGTACATGGTTTTTCCTTCGCATCAAAAGAAGATAATACTGTTAATGACCTAACCTTTCGCTTAGATGCCGACTGGTTTGTAACTAAATCTCATACTCTCAATTTTGGTTTTGAAACTTCTCAATTTGATTCCAAGTATTTGGCAACACTAAACGATACAACTGAGATATTAAATAAAGCAAATAATTCATTACAGTATTCTCTCTATTTACAGGATAGATGGAAAGTTAAATCAGCAGAATTAACTCTTGGGCTTAGAAGCATTTATTATCAAGAAACTGCCAGAAAGTTGTATCTTGAACCGCGTGCTTCTATTAACATTCCTTTAACAGACAAAATACAGCTAAAAGGCGCGTGGGGACATTACCATCAGTTTGTTAATCGAATTATAAATGAGAAAGTATCTGAAGGAAGTACTGATTTCTGGTTCTTAGCAGATGATAATCTTAAACCGAGCTTTGCAGAACATTATATATGCGGATTAAGTTATGAAAATAATCATTATGTTTTTAGTGCGGACGCTTATTATAAAGACCTTGATAACCTCATTGAATTCTCCCGTCGTTATAATAGCAAAGCAAACTATAATGATCGTTTTTTTATAGGTACGGGCGTAGCCAAGGGACTGGAATTTTTAGCACAGAAAAAGAGGGGCAAGCTAACCGGTTGGGTTGGTTATACCCTTGGCAAAGTGGAACATACGTTTCCGGCTTTTAATAACGGCAAACCGTTTCCTGCAAGTCACGACCGCAGGCACGAAGTTAATATAGTAGCAAAATACAATTGGGGACCATGGACATTTTCTACAACATGGGTGTTTGCTTCCGGAAAGGCTTATACTGCACCAGAGAGTCAATATTACCTTGATTTGCTAAATGGTGAAACTGAAAGTTATATACACGTGAGTGATAAGAACAGTAATCGACTGCTGGATTATCACCGTCTAGATCTGAGCATTTCTCGTAAGTTTGAGTCAAATAAATTAGCCACTGAAATGGGTATTAGTGTATTTAATGCATACAATCATAAAAATGTATGGTATCGTGAATATAATTTGGATACAACACCCATTACTATCACTGATGCTCTGATGCTTGGATTTACACCAACAGTTTATTTTAAGATGAAACTAAAGTGAAAAATTTATACGGATTTAAAGAGCAGAATAAATTTTTCTAAAATTTGTATTGAAATGAATAATAATTTAAAGGTGCTAAAATGAAAAAGATTTATATGTTAGGAGCTTTGGTAGCATTGTTCATGGTTACTGGGTGCACAGAAGATGCTTCTCTGGTTCCGGAGGCAGATCAAGTGGTTATTCAAGGTTATATTTTCGCCAATGAGCCGGTAGAAGATATTCGGATAACAAGTACACTTGCTCTGTCCAGCGAAGATACTATCGCACCGCCGATTAACGATGCAGAAGTATATTTGATGAAAGATGGCATGCGTTATGATCTTCAATTGAAAGATGAAGATGGATATTATTATTACGACGGTACTGATTTAACGGTAGAGGAAGGTGATGTTTTTGAAATTAATGTGAATTGCTTTGGTAAAAATGCCTCCGGTATAACCCAAGTTCCCCCACCCCCGAAAGATGTAGCTATGACATCAAATACATTGTATATTCCAGAGGCAGTATATCCGGGTTTTGAAATTGATTCTACTAAACATGTTTTAATTATTAACTGGACTGAAGATCCATCAGCATTATTTTATGTAGTAATGAAAAATTTAGAAACAAATCCTGAACCAATCGAAATAAGTGGAGGCGGAAAATTTTTCGGTGGAAAACGAGGTGCATTTATTTCTGCCCCATCGAATATGAACAAATATATAATAAGTTTTAGTAATGTGTCCTATTACGGCAGATACAGTATTAAAGTTTATCGTGTCAATAAGGAATATCTTGATTTGTACATATCAAAAAAGCAGGATTCCCGTGATTTGAATGAGCCGTTGACAAATATCAAGAACGGCCTTGGTGTGTTTAGTGCATTTAATAGCAGTATTTATTTATACTTTAATGTTGTGCCTGAATGATTAAGGGGTCTATTCTAAAAAGACCCATTACGGCCATTTCGATAAGCGAAGCTACGAGAAATCTATTGTTTTTATTGCGGTTATAAGATTTCTCGCTTCGCTCGAAAAGACAAAATCATGTTTTAAGAAAATAATTGCATTTTCCTGCTGCTTCAGATAAGTACATAAAAATTATGTGCTCATAGTTAAAAAAGTACTACCTGGTAAAAATATTATTGTTTATACTTGCCTTAAGTCCTTTATTTTCAAGCCTATATATAATTAATGCCTGGTATAAATTTTGCTTACAAATAAATTGTTTTTTTAAAGAATGTATTGGCTATGGAATTTTAGTAACGAATGCATCGGGAGCTGAAAAAATGAGTTTGCAAAGCAAAATTTTAATTGTTGATGATGAACCGGGGTTCAGGAAGCTTATTTTAAAAGCCATATCAAGAGAAAATCCGGAGTGTGAATTTGAAGAAGCGGAAGATGGTGAAAATGCTTTAAAAAAATTAACTTCTGAAAATTTTAATACTGTTATCCTTGATGTAAATATGCCTGTAATGGACGGATTTGAAGTACTGAAATCTATACGTGATAATGAAAAGATTGCCGATTTGCCTGTTATAATGTGCACAGGTTCCAATGATAGAGATGAGGTAATGAAAATAATTGGTATGGGGGTTTCGGGATACATTGTAAAATCAACAGATACGGATTCAATGACTCAAAAACTTTTGGGGCTGCTTGAAAAGATAAATAAAAATACTTCTAATTCGGGAATAAAGCAGGATTCTATTGAAATCGAAAGGATTGTAAAAGCACTTAATGCTAAAATGGTAGTAGCTGATGAAGACATTGCCTTTAGAAAACAGGTAAATTCTGTATTTAGAAAATATTATTCTATTGTTGAAGTTGAAAATGTCAAAGTTCTCTATGATACATGTTTTAAGCAGAAACCGGATATTATTATTCTCGGACGAACGTCAGATACGTATGACAGCAAAGTTGTTATGCCAAAACTCAGCCATATTGCAAGGGAAAATGATATGGTCATTGTCAGAGTATTCCCAAATAAGAAATTTCTTGATATATTTAAAAAAGAAAATAATGATCAGCACGCTGCAGGTATAACAAGGACAATGAATTCAGAGCTTCTTGAAAGCCAATTAAGAGAAATTATTACAATTCCAGGTTTCCTTTTCTCTATTGAAGGAAGGACAATAAGAGTGGAATTGAGAAATGGCTGTCCGGAAGATGAGAAATCAGTCAATAAATTAAAACAGAGAATTATAACCGGAACGGAAAATGGCATAAAAAATGTTTGTTTTGACCTTTCGGATTGGAAACCAGACAGTAATGACCCAGAAACAGGCGATGCAGAAAACAGACTGGCCGAACTGGTTGAATCCATAAAGGAGTCATGCAGCGGAATTTTAATTGAGGGAATGACCTTTGCTGACACAAGCCCTCTTTCAAAATATATTTTAAAAGATGCAGAGAATGAAAAGTCCTGATAAGAAATTAATTTAATTAATAGGAGAAAATTATGGCAAAGCAGAGAACAAAAGAAGAGATGGAACTTGCAGTACCAATTGGCATTATCTGGGACAAAATGTTGATAGTTCCTGTTGTTGGTGTTCTGGATTCAAGAAGAACGCAGATTTTAATGGAAGATATGCTTGAAAGCATACAGTTCAACAAGGCAAAAGTGGTAATCCTGGATGTTCTTGGAGTCGCGGCGGTTGACAGTGCTGTTGCAAATCATTTACTAAAAATTACCAAAGCAACAAAATTAATGGGATGTGAGTGCATTATTTCAGGTATTTCTCCGGCTATTAGTGAGACAATGGTAAATCTTGGTATTGAGATTGAAGATGTTGTTACAACATCAGCTCTGCAAGATGCTCTTGAGCTGGCATTTGAGAAAGTCGGTTATATGGTTGTAAAGAAAGAGGACGTTAAAAAAAGATAGTAAATCCTTCGGGAGTTTGAAATGGGGCCAGATAGAATGTTATCCGGAATCAGCATGGATATCTATCAAAACTGTTTAACAGTATTGATTAAAACTGAAATGTCATTATCTGTAGTTGAGGATATACAGAATGCTGTTTTGCAAAAAATAAACAGATCAGGTGCAAAAAAAGTTATTATGGATTTTTCCGGAGTGGAAGTGGTTGATTCTCATCTGTTTGAATTAATTTCATCAACATATAGAATGATTGCTCTGATGGGAACTGATGTCGTGCTTACTGGTTTTACTCCCGGTGTTGTGGCATCCTTGGTAGATTCCGATGTTAATTATAGAGGCCTTATAATAAAGCGTTCTATTGAGGAGGCAATTGACTATTTAACGCCACCTTCTGATGATGAAGATTTCATTGAAGTGCAGGAAGATCATGATGTCCCTGAGGAATCGGAATTTGGCGATTCGGGCCAGCAGAATGTTAATGAAAACCTTGAAATTGATGCGAGAGATGAAGATAAAGATTTATAATAGAGAAAACAATCTATGCTATGATTCAAATAATAATTGACAGGGAAGAAGCAGTAAAAGATGCTATATTTGAGGCTCAGGCATTAGCAGGGGAGAGGGGCTTTAGAAAAACCGAGTGTGTACTTATATCTACAGCAGTTTCCGAACTTGCAAGGAATATGCTTTTGCATGGCAATGGAGGTGAATTGTATCTTTCTGAAATAGACAATAACGGAGTTCAGGGAATTGAAGTAATTGCTGAAGATAAAGGGCCCGGTATTGAAGATATTGAAAAAGCGTTTGAGGACGGATTCAGCACGAGAGGAACCCTCGGTATCGGGCTTTCTGCAGTACGCCGGATAATGGACGAAATGGAAGTTGATACAGAGCCCGGAAAGGGGACACGAATTACAGTAAGGAAATGGAACTAATATGATAAATGTGGAATGCAGCTATTTCATACGACCACTTGAAAAACCCTTTAGCGGGGATGCTGCTTGTGTAATCAAAACCGAAAAATGCATATACTGTTTTCTTTTTGATGTGCTCGGGCATGGTAAGGAGGCATGGGAAAGTGCTGAAATATGTGTCGACATTGTAAGAGAACACTACAATCATGATTTTGTTCATCTTGCTGAAATTATCCATAAAAGGCTTAAAAAGGATCACCTTCGCGGTACTGTTGCAGGATTCTGCAAAGTGAATACTTATACCGGTTCCATGTCATATCTTGCATTTGGTGACGTGGCTTTAAAGCTATTTGGTAAAAACAAAACTGACTTTATTCCTTTTAGAGGAATTATAGGGGAAGTATACAGAACTCCTGCTGTAAGAGATGTTTCCCTGTCTGAAGGAGATATCGTTATTCTGCATTCCGATGGAGTCCATAATCTTATATCAGAGAGGCAGTATCCGGGTTTATTGACTGATTCTGCTGATGTTGCAGCTAAATCTATTGTTGATTTATTCGGCAGGGAAACAGATGATGCTTCATGCATTGTACTAAAGGTGAAGACGTGATTACGATTGGGAGTATAATTATTGAGGATTCCCTTGCCCTGACTGAAAAGAGAGTAAGGATAATAAGACTGGCAGAGGATCTGGGATTTTCAACAATAACTGCTACAAGATTGGCTACTGCTGTTTCTGAAATTATTAACAGGGCTCTTGAAAAGAATAGTGCTGCAGTGCTGAGTGCTTTAATCGGGGAAAATGGAGAAGATAGCAGTTTTATATTTGAAATAAAAAGTAGAAAACTGAATAGTTCAAATTATTCGGATAATATTCTGTCAATTCTTGACAAAGTTGAGGAGTATATAGACCAACAGGGATTTAGAGTATTCAGAGGATTCCGCACTATTCCGGGGACTAAAGATTTCTCTGATAAGGGATTTATTGACAAACTTAAAAATGATTTTACAAGCCTTACCAATGATGAAGCGCGTAATATAGCTGAATCTGCTCACAAAAAGCTGAAATCTGTGTTTGATTCAGCTACCCACATTTCAATTATTTCCACTGATGTTGATGGAGTTATAACATTAATTAATTCCGGTACCGTAAGAATGCTTGGGTATAATCAGAGTGATTTGACCGGAAAGATAATGGTATCAAATCTTTTTATTGAGCACGAGCTTGAAGCGCGGTCAATAGATTTTTTTAGGGAAACAGGGCATTTTGTTAAAGGGTTTGAACTTTTTACAGAAAGAATACGACGTTATGATCAGGATGACTGGGAGTGTACGTATGTAAAAAAGGACGGCTCACAAATTATTGTTAATCAGATTGGTACAGCTATCCGTAATAATGAGGGATGGATTACAGGCTATCTGTTTGTTTCTCAGGATATAACAAGAAGAAAAGAGGCTGAGCAGGAGGTTTTGCGTCTTGCTTCAGTTGTCAAGCAGGCAAAGAATACTATTGTTCTTACAGACCTGGATGGTAATATTGTTTATGCGAATCCTTTTTTTGAAAAGACCTCGGGTTATACTGTAAAGGAAGCTCTTGGCGAGAATCCGAGAGTATTAAAATCCGGTATTCAGGATGATGCATTTTACAAAGATCTGTGGGATACAATAACACGCGGCAAAGCCTGGAATGGTGTATTTATTAATAAACGGAAGGACGGATCGTTATATCATGAGGAAGCCACAATATTCCCGATCATAAACAACAAAGGACAAATTATTAATTATGCTGCAGTTAAGCAGGATGTCACAAAACGTGTTGAAGCGGAAAACGCGCTTAAGGAGAGTGAGGAGAATTTAAGCTCTATTACATCTTCTGCTCAGGATGCAATTATAATGATAGATGAGAACAGCAGAATTACTTTTTGGAATCCTGCTGCTGAGAGAATTTTCGGGTATCAAAGTACAGAAGCTCTTGGTGAGGATATTATTAATTTAATCATAATGAGTAAATACAGATCTGTCTTTCGTACAGGGATAAATAGATTTAAAGATAAAAAAGCAGAATTGATTGATGAACGTGTTACTGAAATACAGGGTGTCAGGAAGGATGGTGATGTATTTCCCGCTTCACTTTCATTCTCTTCTGTAATGATTAAAGGTATGTGGAACGGAGTAGGAATAGTCAGGGATATTACAAAACAGAAACAGGCAGAAGAAGCGCTTAGACAAAACATGGAATCTTTAAAAGAGAGTAATGAAGAAATAAAACGTTTTGCTTACATTGTATCCCATGACCTAAGAGCTCCTCTTGTTAATCTGAAAGGTTTCTCGAGAGAACTTAAAAGAGGTATTGAGGTTCTTGACCCCATAATTAAAGCGGCCATTGAAACCCTTGATGAAAAAAGCAGCCGGGAAATTAAATTTGCTTATGAGGAAGATATACCTGAAGCTCTTGAATTTATTGAGGCTTCTGTTGAAAAAATGGACCGATTTATAAGTTCGATTCTTACTTTGTCCCGTATCGGCAGACGGGAATTAACATGGAGAAAAGTCAATATTAAAGCAGTAGTTGATGAAATTGTAAAAACGTTGTCACACCAGATCACAGAGAAAAATATCACTGTTAAAACAAAAAATCTTGTAAAAATAACTGCAGACAAAACATCAATTGAACAGATTTTCGGCAACCTTCTTGACAATGCTGTTAAATTTATGGATACAGATAAGCCCGGATTGATTGAGATACTCCATGAAGAGGATTCCAAATTCCACAAATTTTCTATTTGTGATAACGGGCGGGGAATTGCAGAAAAAGATATGGAAAAGGTGTTTGCAATTTTTCGGCGCGCAGGAAAACAGGATAAACCGGGTGAGGGAATGGGAATGGCATATGTACAGACACTTGTAAAAAGACATGGAGGCATAATCCGGGTTGAATCGAAACTTGGCCAGGGTACAACATTTTTCTTCACAATATCTAAAAATCCGGATAAATCCGGAGATTTAACGGGAGTATGATGAATAATCAGGCGGCAGCTACAATACTTATTGTTGATGATAATTACGGGCATGCAAGGCTAATAATAAAAAATTTAAAAAGGTCAGGTTTAAAAAACAATATTGTACATCTTGATAATGGAAGAAGAGCTTTAGATTACCTATTCGGCGAGGGTGAATTTGAGGGAGAAGAACATATAAGAGATATCGTGTTGATATTGGATTTAAACATGCCTGTAATGGACGGGTATCAGGTACTGAAATTTATGCGGTCTGATAAGAGAACCAGACATATACCGGTAATTGTCCTTTCCACTACAGATGACAAGAACGAAATATCAAGATGTTATAACCTCGGATGTAATCTGTTTATGACAAAACAAATAGGGTGTGACGATTTTGAAGATACAATAAAAAGGTTGGGTCAGATATTCTCCACAGGAGAGATTCCCCGGATAAAGGATGATAAAAATGGGTAAGAAAGAGAATATTTATGTTCTTTGTATAGAGGATGACAAAGCTACTGCTTCTCTGATTAAAAAATGCCTTGAGAGGTACGGATTTGATGTTGATCTTGTCTATGACGGTAAGCAGGGTTTAATGATGGCAGAAGCGAATAATTATGATGCAGTTACTGTTGACCACAAAATGCCTGTTTATGACGGGCTTGAAGTAGTGAAAAAAATGTCGGAGAAAGGGCTTGACCTGCCAATCATTATGGTTACAGGTAAAGGGAGTGAAGCAATTGCAGTAGAAGCAATGAAGATAGGTGTGGCAGATTATGTTGTAAAGGATGTTGATGAAGGATACCTCAGCCTACTCCCTGCAGTAATTGAAAAGGCTATTGCTATTAAAAAGATGGAGAGGGAAAAACTTGCTGCTGAAAAAGCCCTTGTAATAGAAAGAGAACAGTTGTTAAGCATTTTTGACAGTATGGATAGTGCTGTGTACGTAAGTGATCTCAAAACTTATAAAGTTCTGTATGTTAACAAGCATTTAATGAATGTACTTAAACGTAACTCTGTAGGGAAATTGTGTTACAAGGAATTCCAGAATAAAGATAAACCGTGTGAATTCTGCACTAATGAAATCCTCCTAAAGCAACATGGAGAACCATATCATTGGGAGTTTTATAATAAAATGCTCAAGAGAAACTATCTGCTTACAGACAGAATAATAAAATGGCCGGGCGGAAAGGATGTGCGGCTTGAGATTGCAGTTGATATTACAGAGCTTACAGATGTAAAGGATAAACTTTTTCAGGCACTTAAGGATAAGGACGCTCTGCTGAGAGAGGTCCATCACAGGGTAAAGAATAATTTTGCCATTATTTCAAGCCTATTAAACCTGCAGATTGGGAAACTGGACGATGAAAAGACAAAGGAAGTATTAATTGAAAGCAGGCAGAGAATTAAATCCATGGCAGCGATTCACGAAAATTTGTATGTCTCAAAAGAAATGGCAGATATAAATTTAAGAGAATATCTGAGAAAATTGACTGTTGATCTATTTAAAACATATAGAATTGATTATGAAAATGTTGTACTTGAATATGATGTTGATGATATTACTCTTGATATTGACCATATGATTCCATGCGGATTGATCGTTAATGAACTTGTTACCAACGCCCTTAAGTATGCTTTTCCTGTGAATTTTCAGGGAAAAGGTATTGTGAAAGTTACTGCTTCGATTGAGGATGAAGTTGTTAAATTGTCAGTGGCAAACAATGGAGAACCCATCCCGGATGACTTTGATGTTTATCACACAGATTCACTCGGCCTGAAACTTGTTAAAATCCTGGCTGAAGATCAGCTTAGCGGCAGACTTGAACTTAAAAGAGGGGACTGGACAGAGTTTATTATTACATTCAGAAAATATGTTAAATAAAAAATAACTTTCTGTATGTAATTTCAAGCGGAGAGCAAGTCTTTTTCAAAAAAAGTACTGCTTTGCTGTCAGGTGTAGATTTTTTACTGTTTGAACTGTATGTAAAGAGAAGAATAAACCAATCAGGCTATCCCGAATATACTCTGTTTTACTTATCCAAAGCACAAGAAAATGGCTTGCTTATATGCTTATTTTTTTGTAAATTTAGGATTAAATTTAGGGTAGGTGGTGTCAAAATGTTGGAGAGCAGAGTTTTAGTGCTTAATCAAAATTACGAGCCGTTAAGCGTATGCAGTGCAAAACGGGCTGTAATTTTACTATATCTCCATAAAGCGGAGATGGTTGAGCGTAACCATGACATTATTCATTCTGTCAGTGTGTCAATTCCCCTCCCCAGCATAGTACGCCTGAGTGATTATAAAAGAATACCCAAGAAGAGGATTGTTCTCAGCAGGAAGAACATTATCCGGCGTGACAATCATAAGTGTCAATACTGCGGGACTTCTGAGGAACCTCTGACTGTTGACCACATTATACCCCGCGTCAGAGGCGGTAAGGATACCTGGGAAAACCTGGTGTGTGCGTGTATGAGATGCAATACAAAAAAGGGTGACAGAACCCCTGAAGAAGCTGGTATGAAGCTGTTGAGGGAACCAAAAAAACCGAGTTACCATTTTTTTATTCAGCATATTGTAGGTACGCCTGATGACAGATGGAAGCCGTATCTTTTTATGAGCTAAAAAGGCAGGATTGGGATTAATATGGGCAAAAGGATTTTAAGCGGTATGAGGCCTACCGGCAAGCTTCATCTCGGAAACTATGTAGGAGCACTTGAAAACTGGATTGAACTTCAAAATCAGTACAACAGCTTTCACATGATTGCTGATTATCACATGCTTACAACTGACCTGCAGCATACGGATAAAATATGGTGCAATAGTGTGGATGTTGTTATTGACTGGCTGAGTGCAGGCCTTGATCCTGAAAAAAGCCCTGTTTTTGTTCAATCTCATGTAAAGGAACATACGGAACTAACTTTGATATTTTCCATGCTGGTAACAGTAGCACGCCTGCAGAGAAATCCCACATTAAAGGAGCAGGCAAAAGATTTAGACATCGGTGCAAATATGGTATACGGCTTTCTGGGCTATCCTGTTCTGCAGGCTGCCGATATCCTTCTTTATAAGGCAGATGCAGTCCCTGTCGGTGAAGATCAGGCTCCGCATGTTGAGATAACAAGAGAGATTGCAAGGAAATTCAACTCTCTGTTCGGGGAAGTTTTCCCTGAGCCGGAAACGCTTCTCACAAAATTTGCGCGTCTACCCGGCCTTGATAATAAAAAGATGAGTAAATCCCTGAATAATTCTATTGCGATTTCAGATTCTCCTGAAGATATCGAAAAAAAGATAATGAGAGCATATACAGACCCTGCACGAATCAAAGCAACAGACCCGGGGCATCCTGAAGGGTGTGTTGTTTTTGCATATCATAAAAAATTCAGCCCTGATGATTGTGCAGAGGTGGAACGCCAGTGTAAAATGGGAGAACTCGGCTGTGTTGCACATAAAAGAGCAGTGGCAAAGGTGCTGAGCGACAGGTTTGAATCTTTCCGCAGCCGCAGAGAGTATTATATCGAACATAAAAATGAAGTATTTGAAATCATAGAAGACGGCGACAGAAGAGCAAGGGAAGTCGCCGAAGCCACAATGAAAGAAGTACGAAGAGCTATGAAAATGGGGTAACAAAAGTAAATAATATTTATACAAAGAATGACAGTTATAAAGTCAGACTGGAAAATTTTGAGGGACCTCTTGACCTGCTGTTACATCTGATAAGGCAGCAGGAAGTAGATATCTACGATATTCCTATTGCTGACATAACCAAACAGTATCTGGAGTATGTTGGCCTTATGAGGGAGCTGGATCTTGAAGTTGCAGGTGAATTTATTTTAATGGCTGCTACTCTAATCCAGATAAAAGTAAGGATGCTGCTGCCGCGAGAGAGTCTGGACGAGGAAGGTGAGGAAGAAGACCCGAGAGCGGAATTGGTAAGGCAGCTCCTTGATTATCAAAGATTTAAAGAGGTCTCGGAAGATCTTGGCGAGAAAGAAGACAACAGAAGGCGCTACTTTACACGATCTTATTTTGAATGGGAAAAACAGTACGAAGAAAAAGAGATTGTTCTGAAAGATCTGAATCTGTTTGATCTTCTGACCGCTTTTAAGACTGCACTTGATAATGCTCCCAAGGTGGATTCCCATACAGTTACAACTGTTATTGTTACTATTGAAGATCAGATCAAGTTGATTGAGGAGAGGCTGGAATCTGATAACAGAATACCATTCGGTGAGCTTATGGCGGAATTTAAGGAAAGAATTGTAATAATTGCTACTTTTATGGCAATTCTTCATCTTATCAGAGACAATAAAATCAGAATACAGCAGGCATCATTATTCAGTGAGATATATATTTTAAAGAGGGGCGCTTGATTGGCAGGTATTGACGGAGAATATTTAAAGCAGATTGTTGAAGCGTTGATTTTTGCTTCGGATGAACCAATTTCTGCTGAACAGTTGAAAAAATATATTGAGGATACATCTGTAAAAGAGATTAAAAAGGCAGTTGATCAGCTTAATCTTGAATATTCCCAGCAGAACAGATCTTTTCAGATTACTATGCTTGCAGGCGGTTTTCAATTTGTAACGAGAGAAGATTTTGCCCAGTGGGTAAAAAAACTTTTTTATAAAAGGATCAAACAGAGGCTTTCCCAGGCTGCGCTTGAAACACTTGCTGTCATAGCTTTTAAGCAGCCGGTTTCAAACAGCGATGTTTCTGCAATTCGCGGAGTAAACTGTGACGGAGTTTTAAGAACTCTGCTTGAGAGGAAACTTATTACTATTTCCGGACGTTCAGACGGCCCCGGAAGGCCGCTTTTATATAAAACAACTAAAGACTTTTTAATTTATTTTGGGATTAACTCTTTGGCGGATCTCCCCAAACCAAGGGAAATCGAGGAATTGTTAAAAGACAAGGAGAATCTTCCGGAAGAAGCTTCGGAAGATGTTACAGCCGCCATTTTAAACAGTAATGATAATTCAACTAAATAAATTTCTTGCGCTGTGCGGTGCAGCATCACGCAGGAAAGCAAATTTTCTTATTCAGCAGGGCCGTGTTCAGCTAAACGGAGAGAAGGTAATTCGTCTTGGTGAAAAGGTTGATGTCAGCAGAGATACAGTTTTGCTCGATGATAATGTTATTTCAATACCAACATCCTATCGTTATATACTTTTAAATAAGCCTGCAGGTGTTATTACATCCTCAGTTGATTTCAGAGGCAGAAAAACAGTACTTGATATAATTGACGTTACTGAACGTATTTTTCCGGTCGGCAGGCTTGATCTCGATACGGAAGGTGTATTAATTCTAACGAATGACGGTGATCTTGCATACCGCCTTGCACATCCGCGGTTTGAAGTAGATAAAATTTATGAGGCCGAGGTCCGCGGCAGGGTTTTACCCGATATTATTGCAAAGTTAAAAAATGGCGTGGAAATTGATGCTGGTGTTATTGTATCCGGTGAGGCCAGGATTATTACCAGTGGAGAGGATAAATCCATAGTTGAGATCAAGATACATCAGGGGAAAAAACGCCAGATTAAGAGAATGATGAAAAAAACAGGGCACCCTGTGCAGTATTTAAACAGAAAAGTTTTTGCAGGATTAACAACAGATAGCCTGAATAAAGGAGAGTGGAGATACCTTACGCAAACAGAAGTAAGCATGCTCTATTCTCTTGTGGGGCTTGTTAAAAGAGCAGGTTGAAATGAATATCAGAAGCGACATTATTACAATAGACGGGCCTGCAGCTTCAGGCAAATCAACAACAGCCCGTATTGTTGCACAACGCCTCGGCTGGCTCTATCTTGATACAGGAGCAATGTACAGAGCAATGACAGTAAAGGTTATTGATTCAAACATTTCTTTTGATAATACTGAAGCAATAGGAAGGGCAGCAGAAGATACAAAAATAGACCTTATTCCTTATGGTAACGGAACCCGTGTATTTATTGACAAAACCGAAGTTACAGAAAGAATACGGACGCCTGAAATTGACAAAGCAGTGGGGCCTGTGTGTGAAGTAGATAAAGTCCGTTCAATTCTTGTTGCTCAACAGCGAGCCATAGGATCAAAAGGCAGGGTAGTAGCAGAAGGCAGAGACATGGGCACAGTTGTTTTTCCTGATGCAAAATACAAGTTTTACATGGTAGCATCTTTAAATGACAGAGCATTAAGAAGAAAAAAAGATCTGGAAAAACAGGGGATTGATATTTCACTTAAAGATTTAATCAAAGATATCGAGCGGCGAGACAATCGTGACAGTTCCCGCTCGAACAGCCCTCTGACAAAAGCTGACGATGCGGTTTTAATTGATACTTCAAATCTTGATATTGAACAGCAGGTTAATCTTGTTATTAAAAGGGTTAAAGGCTGAAGAAGTACGAAGGCGGTAAATGGAAATAGTTATTGAACAAAAATCAAAACCATGCCCGGGAGTGGAAAGGGCCATATCTCTTGTTGAGGAAGCCATAGGAAGAGGCGATAAACTTTTTTCTGTGGGTAAATTGATACATAACAGGAGAGAAGTTGACAGGCTGAGAAGCATGGGCATGGAAGTGATTGACCGGAGCACACTTGATAAGAGGTCTGAGGCAGACAAGATGGCAGAAATGGGTTTTCTTATCAGAGCACATGGAGAGATCCCTGATGCAATAAGCAAGGCCCGGAAACTGGGAATGGTTGTAGTTGATGCGACATGCCCCATTGTTCAACATTCACAGGAAGTTGTTGAGCAGAATGTACGTGAAGGATGGGCTGTTATAATTGCCGGTAAGCATGAGCACCCTGAAGTTGAGGGGCTGCTTGCCCGGGCAAAAGGGAACGGTATTGTTGTATCAAGTGTTAAAGAAGCGGAATCAGTGAAAACGAGTGACAGATCCATATTACTTGCGCAGTCAACAATTGACGGAGAGCTTTTTGACAAAATCAGAGTAGAGTTAAATAAACGTGTAAAGATACTTAAAATTTTTGATACTACGTGCAGATTTATAGGAAACAGAAGAGAAGAGGTACGTAAATTTGTAAAAGATTTTGATACTGTCCTTGTTGTAGGTGGCAGTGATTCTTCAAATCTCGGGCTGCTTTTTACTACGGCAAATTCTATTGTTAAAGATTGTTACAGAATAGAAGGAATTAATGATATCGACCCCGAGTGGTTTAAAAAAACTCAGCGTCTTGGTATTGTTGGGGGAGCATCTACGCCGCGTTGGCAGATGGAAGAGATAAAGGCATATATTGAAGAACAGCAAAAGGAAAATAACCCGAAAGGGTTAAATAATAGAAAAGGAGGAACATTTAAATGGTGGATTCGGAAAAACCGAAAATGATGGACGAACAGAGCCAGGAGGACGAAAGTGTTATGAAAGGAGGTGAAAACCAAACGCCTGCTCCTGAGGAACCAAGTGTTGAAAAGGCAGAGGCATCCAAGCCTGAACAGACATTTGATCAGGAAGACAACCCGTTCCAGGATGACCAGGAATATTCAGATGAAGAGTACAAAAAATTCGTAGAGCTTTATGACCGTACTCTTGCTGATATTCGTCAGGGTGAGATTGTAACGGGAAGAATTCTTGCAAAGACTGATAGTGAAGTTTTAGTAGATATCGGGTTTAAGTCGGAAGGTTCTATCCCTATTGAGGAGTTCAATGATCCCGAAGAGATTAAAACGGGCGAAGAGATTGAGGTTTTTTTAGAGAATATTGAAGATACTGACGGCCAATTAATTCTCTCAAAGAAAAAAGCCCAGTTTATGCGTTTGTGGGATCAGGTTGTGGATACGTTTCATCAGGGAGGAACTATTGAAGGTAAATGCGTACGCCGTATTAAAGGAGGTATTGTTGTTGACCTTCAGGGTGTTGACGCATTTCTGCCCGGTTCTCAGATAGATGTAAAACCAATCAGGGATTTTGATTCCCTTATTGGTAAAAATTTTACCTTTAAAATTGTAAAAGTTAACAGACCACGAAGAAATATTGTTGTATCAAGAAGGGCTCTTCTTGAAGAGAGTTTAAAAGAACAACGCAAGGATGTCCTTGACGGGCTTGAGAAGGATATGGTATTGGACGGTGTTGTCAAGAATATTACGGATTTTGGAGTATTTGTTGATCTTGGCGGTGTTGACGGCCTTCTGCATATAAATGATCTTTCGTGGGGAAGAATTCGTCATCCTTCAGAGATTGTAAAGCTTGATGAGACAATCAAAGTTGTTATTCTGGATTTTAACGATGCAAAAGACAGGATTTCTCTTGGAATGAAGCAGCTTACGCCGCATCCGTGGAAGGGTGTTGAGGAGAAATATCCTGAAGGTTCTGTTGTCAGCGGGAAAGTGGTTTCTATTACTGATTACGGTGCATTTGTTGAACTTGAGAAGGGTGTTGAGGGTTTGATTCACGTTTCTGAAATGTCATGGACACGGCATGGTATGCATCCTTCAAAGATTGTCAGCGTAGGTGAGACTGTTGAAGTTAAGGTGCTGAATGTGGATAGGGAGAAAAAGCGTATTTCTCTCGGATTGAAACAGCTTACTGCTGACCCGTGGCAGGAAATTGAAGAGAGATTTCCTGTGGGAACAAAAATTGCCGGTACTGTCAGGAATATGACCAACTTTGGTGCATTTGTTGAAATCGAGGAAGGTATTGACGGGTTAATTCACATCTCTGACTTGTCCTGGACAAAAAAGATCAAACATCCGAGTGAAGTTCTTAAAAAGAGTGATGAGATTGAAGTGATGGTTCTTGATATCAATAAAAAAGAACGCCGTATTTCTCTCGGTTACAAACAGTTGACTGATGATCCGTGGCCGGCATTTGAAGAAGCCTATAAAGTAGGCAACGAGACTTCAGCCACTGTACTCAGGTTTGTGGATAAAGGTATTATTGTTGAGCTCCCCCTTGGTTTGGAAGGTTTTGTGCCTATTTCACAGATGATAGAATCTTCTATTGAGAAAATTTCAAAGAGCATTAAGGAAGGCGATGAATTAAATCTTGTTGTAATTGAATTTGACAGGAAAAATAAAAGAGTTGTCCTTTCACAGAAGAAAATAGAAGAAAAGAAGAAAAAGGACAAGGAAAGCAGTGAGAAGAAAAATGTTGATGCTTTTCTTAAGGCCAGGGAAGAGCCGGCAACTCTCGGCGAAATTGCTGGAGAAAAACTGAAAAAAGCTTCTGAAGAGGTTGAAAAGAAAGAAGAAAAAGCAGGGAAACAATCTGAACCGGAAACTTCCGTGGAAGTGAAAGAGGAAAAAGCAAATGAAGAAGAGTCTTCAGAAGAAGAAAAAGATCAGAAAGAAGAATCTTC
>JAGGVB010000059.1 GCA_021158245.1 bacterium
GATTCTCCCTAAGCAAGACAGATACGCCGAAAAAAAAGCCAAATTCCGAATTTAAGGGGGAATTTGTGAAGCATGTTAGAGTGATTAAGATTATTCTCGGGCTTATTTTACTGTTTTCCGGTATTGCTAAGATTGCAGATCCGTCAAAAGCAGTAAATCTTATGCTTGAGTTTAAGATTGTTCCCGAGTCTGTAATCCTCATTATTATTTCAATTCTTCCTGTTTTAGAAATTTTATTCGGAGTGCTCTTGATATCAAATATGTATCAAAAGTTTGCATCAATTTCCGCACTGGTTTTGTTTACAGGATTTTTCCTTATAAGCATTTACGGAACAATTACAGGCCTTAATTCAGACTGCGGGTGTTTCGGGTCTGTGATAAAAAGCAGGATTGGGTGGGGTATGGTTGTGAGAAATGGGGTGTTTGTTATTGGGTGCGGGTATGCGGGAAGGAAAAAGTTAAAGTAATGATTATATATAATAACCAATAGCGTATCGTGATATGCCGGCATGGAGGAATTAATAAAATACTAATCTCATTGGAGGGAATAATGAAAAAGAGTAATATCAATTTATTCGTAATTATAATGTTATTTTCCATTATAGTTTCATCTGTAGGATTAATTTATTCGTTTATTAAACCGGAAGAGGCAAACGCAATGGCTTTACCTATTTTCTTACCAGGAAAACAAACAACGATATTTGATATGCCAACATGTAAATGTTTAGACAAAAATGAATTTAGCTGTATTTGTTGGTTTTAAAAAAATAAATAAGATTTCAGTATAAAACTTAAATGACCGGCATATCACAATTAAAATTAATGTGATAAATGAATATCATAGATGAGGATAACACAAATGAAAAGAAAAATTAATTTGTTTTTTGTAATTGCAATTTATTTTGGTTTTATACAATATACTACAATTTTATACGGAAAAAATAATAATCATTGGAATGGTAAAAGAGGTAAAGAATTATTTTCACATATATTTGTTAAAAAAAATAAAATAAATCTTGATTATGGTGAGAATATATTGTTCTCAATCTTTGGTATAGCGATTGATAATAGGAATAATATAATAATTACTGATACGTACGGAAAACAAGTCGTTGTATTTTCTGCAGATGGGAAAATTGAGAAAGTAATTGCCAAGGAAGGTAAGGGGCCGGGTGAAGTACTAATGCCTACTGTTGTTACAATTGGTGATAGCGGTAAGATATATTTGGTAGATCATGTAATGAGAAGAATCTCAATATTCAGTAGTGATTATAAATTTAAGGATTCTTTTATCTTCAAAACAAGGCATCAACAGCCATTTTGTATATCCAAGGTAAAAGATTATATATTTATGTCAGGAGCAAATGTGTTAATCTCTGACTATGATCCAGAGAAAGATATTGTTTTCAGAAAAGAGCCGCTGTTTATTAATAAATACGATTGTAATGGCAATTATTTAAAATCATTTTTCCCTATTGGCAAAAAGTATAGTAATACAATTATAAGTAGTGATGATTGTTTTTTTTATATTTGTAATGATAGTATTTATGCAGTGCAGGAGCATTTGTATAAAATTCATGTATTTGATTTGAATGGTAAATTATATCGTTCTTTCGGGGAAAAACCTTCATATTTTAAGCAGGTAAAAAGGAAGGATATATTAAGTGAAAAGAGAAAGCTTACAAAGGAAGAGGGCGCGTTATTTCGAATATCATATAGTAAAATAGTTTCAATACTGGCTTTCGATAATTTTATAATTTTACAAAGTTCAATACCTTTAAAAGCAGTAGATGACGAATATGATTTTAATAAAGGCGAGTACAGAATAGATATTTATAACATAGGAGGAAAATTGCTAATAAGTGGAGTAAGTTCAGGGATATTTGAAATGAGATGCACAGATAAAGATAATAATATTTATTTTGTTGAGTATAAAGACTTTGGTGATGAATCCCGTCCGCCCAAATATATTATTGGTAAATACCGTTTAAATACAGAACTACTGAAAAAGATAGAGAAGGGTTTGTAGATGAGTAAAAATAATATTTTCGGGATATTCTTTATAGTTATTGCCGTACTTTGCATTAGTAATATATCATTAATTGTCAGAGTAAACAGCCAAAATAAAAAGATTGCTAAATTAAGTTATAAAAATAGAATTCAACAATTAGATAGAGAGTTAAAAGCAAAAAAACTGCCTGATTTCACATTAAAAGATATTGAAGGAAACCTTGTAAATTCTGATTCCATTTTGCATAAAAAGCCTTATACGCTTTTTGTGTTTTTTTCACCTTCTGACTGCGGTTCATGTTTAATGGAAAGGTTTTTCTGGCAGAAGATAGCAGATAAAAGAGATATTAATGTTATTGGAGTAACCAACCATAATCTGCGGGAATTGAAAAAATGGCTTAGACAGGCACAATTTAACATACCGATTTTACATGATAAAAAGAGTGAATTGTATCTGTCAATAGGAATTAACAAGACCCCTGCAAAGGTCTTGGTGGACACACAGCAAAGAATTTATTTTATAGATACAAATAATTATATTTACAGAGATACACAGAAGTATTTTTTAAGACTGATAGATGAAGTAATTTTAAAGGATAAGAAGAGTAGTTAATTAATCAGAAAGCTGGATTTTTCCACTCTTCTCAAACATATTGTACTTGGTAAAGAATATGAAAAGAAGCTTGGCTTCTTGGGGTAGAAATTTGCAGAGCTCGACTTTTCTTCTGGTTCTCAGGCAGGAGTTTGGGAATCAAAGGAAAGAAATAAGTAGTTATTGGAAATATAATAGGAACAAAAATAAAAAACCACTTGACAAAACTTTTTTTTACATTTTACAAGTTGATGGTATATTTTAAGCAGTACAGCATTTGCATCTTTAGTTTTAGCATCTTACCATAATTGCAGCAAAGCAGTTTTGCATCTAATTGCAGAGGGATTGGTACATCCTGGAATTAAAAGGAGTATTTCCTCAATAAGACAGATGCGTCAAGATTTATTCGAAAAATAATACTACAAATTCAGGGGGAATTTGTGAATATTGTGAAAGCTGTTAAGTTTATTCTCGGTTTGGTTTTACTTTTTTCCGGAATTAGCAAGATTCTTGATCCGGGGAAAGCGGTATATCTTATGATTGAGTTGAAAATCATTCCTGAAGATTTGATTCTGATAATTATTTCAATCTTACTAGTGCTTGAGATTTTAATTGGTGTTTTTCTTGTTTCCGGAATGTATCATAAGTTTGCAACAATTATTAGAGTAATAAGCATTAAATGTCAGCGGGTCAATTCCCTGATTATATCGGCCTTGTCCGGAAACATACGTAAGAGTTCCGCTCGGCCTGCAAGTGTAAAATCCGCAAAATCGAAACCCGGAGCAACTGTGCAGCCTACAAGAGTAAAATCAGGAGAGGTTCCGATATCTTCAGCAGAATATGTAGAAGCGCCGAACCAGGAACCTTCAGGAATAACAGCCTGAAAAATTTTACCTTTTTCGAGATTGCTTCCAAGTTTTATTGTATAGTATCTGCTTCCAGGATCAATTATGTGCAGCAAAAGAGGCGAACCGTAATAGAAATGCCACAGTTCATCCTGTTTTATGGAGTGAAAAGCAGAGAATTCTCCTCTCCGCAGCAGAAAATAGATTGCTGTTGAAAACGAGCGGTCTCCGTTAAAGCGTGCAGGAAGGTGTGCCCTGTGAATTATTTCGTTTGACCTGTAAGTCTCTCGGAAAAATCCACCCTCCGGATGCGGAGAGAGTTTTAATTTGTCAATCCAGTATTCTGCATTACCTGTCTGCATGTTAAAACCCTACAGCCCCTGCTGTATAACTTTGTTTGTCAGTGTACCGAGGCCTGAAATTGATATATCAATAACATCACCGTGTTTTACGGGAGAAACACCCTCAGGTGTGCCTGTGGCAATTATATCCCCGGGTTCAAGTGTCATGAATTTTGTGATATAAGATATAATCCGGCCGATATTAAAAATCATATCTTTTGTACTGGCTTTCTGGCGTGTTTCGTTATTTACTTTTAATTCAATTTCAAGATTATCCGGATTCTCTATAACATCAGCCGGAACAATAAACGGGCCCACAGGCATGAAAGTATCAATGCTTTTTGAAGGGAACCAGGGATTCCCGTTTTTAATATCAGTTTTCTGCATTTCCCGTGCTGTTATATCATTAACAATAGTAAATCCTGCTACATAATCTAAAGCATTGTCTTCAGTTACATTTTTTGCCTGTTTGCCTATTATAATACCAAGTTCTGCTTCATGGTCAACTCTCGTGTTCAGCCATGACGGAATTATTATATCCTGTTTATGCCCGATTACTGCAGACGGAGCTTTTGCAAAAAAGACAGGCTCTTCAGGAATTGAATGCTTGAGCTCTTCTGCATGGGCTTTGTAATTGCGGCCGATACATATTATTTTTGAAGGACGGGAAATAGGCGGATTTATTACAGCGTCTTCAGGCACTTCAAGATCCCGCTTTTTTGATGTGACCCATGGCTCATCCATTACTGCTTTGATAACTTCTCCGGAGCAGTAACCCATTTCGACAAGCATCTGGAGAAATGGAATTTGTATGGGGTTTTTTGACCCCTGAGCTTTTTGATAAATTTCAAGTGCACTACTCAAGTTTAAAGAGCCATTGTCCGTCTCAGCTCCGATGGCAAATAAATCGTTATTATATGTGTAAGAAAAAAGTTTCATAATGTCCCCGTAATTTTTTAAAGATAAATGACTTCTATGAATTGTAATTATTTACTTTGATTTAATCAAGTGTAAAATTGATAAATGAAAATATTTGTGTAATAGTGGCCGTCTGTCTGAACGCATGCAACAAACCAAATAGCAGGAGATCTCCTGAATAAAACAGGTATTTAAAAATATGGGTGAATTATCAGGCGGGAGTATTTATTACAGAAATTGATGATTTATCTTGAAATTTAAATTTAAAATTAATATTTTATACCACATGAAAATAGTTGTAATTTTGTGCTGCATAAGGCAGAGCAGAAAATGAGAAAAAAAACTTGCGAAACGTGAAATATTTATTTAACTTAGACAGCTTGGCATAGTTTTATATGTTTGAAGAATTAATTGAAAAATTAGATGCCTCTGTAAGAAATATAAGGGGTGTCGGAAAAATAACAGAGCGGAACATTGACGAGCCGCTTCGAATGATGCGCAGAGCACTTCTCGAAGCGGATGTTAATTATAAAGTAGCAAAAGATTTTATTCAGGCTGTTAAAGAAGAGGCTCTCGGAGCTGAAGTAGCGCCAAAAATCAGCCCGGGGCAGCAGCTTGTTAAAATTGTACATAATGAACTTACAGCTCTGCTTGGAGGTGAAAGCGCACCTCTTCGTGAGGGGAATATTCCTCCCTCGGTTATTATGATAGCAGGGCTGCAGGGATCGGGCAAAACAACATTTGCAGGTAAGCTTGCACTGTTTCTGAAAAAAAAGAGTAAAAGCCCTCTGCTTGTAAGTGTTGATGTATACCGCCCCGCAGCAATTGAACAGCTTAAAGTTCTGGGACGGTCTGCCGGGATAGAAGTTTTTGACAGCAAAGAGAATATGGCGCCTGCTGAAATTCTCAGTAATTCTGTCGAATATGCAAGAAAAAATGGGTTTGATACTCTGGTTCTTGATACAGCAGGACGTCTTCATATAGATCAGAAGATGATGGAGGAGTTAAAACAGCTTAAGGAAGCTGTTAAACCTGTTGAGGTGTTGTTCGTTGCTGATAGCATGACAGGACAGGATGCGGTTAATTCAGCAGCAGCATTTTTGAAAGACCTGGATTTTACAGGTGTCGTACTATCCAAGATGGATGGTGATGCCAGAGGAGGTGCTGCTCTGTCTGTTAAAGCTGTGACAGGCAGATATATAAAATTTATTTCAAACGGAGAAAAATTAGACACTCTTGAACCTTTTTATCCGGAGAGGATGGCATCACGCATTCTTGGGATGGGGGATGTTGTTACCCTTGTGGAAAAGGCTCAGGAAGCAGCTGATCTTAAAAAGAGCGAGCGTCTTGCAAAAAAGTTAAAACGTAATGAGTTTACTCTTGAAGATTTTTTGGATCAGTTAAATCAGGTACGGAAGATGGGGCCTTTAGATCAGCTGGCAGGAATGATTCCCGGAGTCGGGAAGCAGATGAAAGGCCTTCAGGTAGATGAGTATGCACTGATCCGTATTGAAGCTATAATAAATTCAATGACTTTTGAAGAAAGGCGCAGCCCTGCAATTATCGGAGGAAGCAGAAGAAAGCGTATAGCAGACGGAAGCGGAACTTCGGTTCAGGATGTGAACCGGCTTTTAAAGCAGTTTAAAATGATGCAGAAAATGGTTAAACAGATGAGTCGTTTTCGTCCCCGAATGATTCCTGGCGGAATTCCAATGGGATGATACATTGGCTACGAAACGATAAACACGCAAAAAGAGGAGGTTTTCTTTGGCAGTAAAGATACGATTAACGAGGATGGGGAGGAAGAAAAAACCCTTCTACCGTATTGTGGTGATGGATACACGCGCCAAAAGAGACGGAAAATATATTGAAAGACTTGGTATCTATAATCCGATGGTTAATCCTCCGGATATAAGAATAGATGAGGAAAGAGTCGGATACTGGATTGATACGGGTGCGTTAATTTCAGATACAGTTAACAGCCTTCTGAAAAAGAAGGGTATTATTCATAAACGCTATCTTAAAAAGAAAGGGCTCAGTGAAGGCGAGATTGATGAGGAGATGAAGAAGTGGGAAGTCCTTCAAATTGAGAGAGAAAGACGTTTGGCAAAAGAGGCCGAATTAAAAGGCAAGCAAAAGAAAGTAGAAGAGCCTGAAGAGGCAAAGGCAGAAGAAACCGGAGCTGAAGAAGTCAAAAAAGAAGAAGCCGAGGTAGAAGAGGCCAAAGCAGAAGAAGTCAAGAAAGAAGAAGTCAAGAAAGAAGAAACCAAAGTGGAAGAAACATCAAAAGAAGAACCAGTTCCTTCCGCAGAAGAAGTAAAAGAAACAGTTGATGCGGCTGAAGAAAAGCCGCCTGAAAATAAAACGGTTGAACCAGAGCAGGATACGGTTGACCAACAGCAAGAGTTAGATAAGCAACAAGAGCAAAATTAGAGAGTAACGGCGGATGTTCTGTCCCTGCCTAGTAGAGCAGGAACTTTATCAGCAATAGTCCGATGTTAAACTTCCTGTTGATTTTGGCGGGGAATTTGTGAACAATCTGGACGGATGCGAAAGTGAAAAAGGAGGGAAAGATGAAGGAATTCATCGAATTTATCGCAAAGCACTTAGTTGACAATCCTGAAGCTGTTGATGTGACCGAAGTAGAAGGAGAGAAAACAACTGTTTATGAGCTTCGTGTTGGCGATGGAGATCTCGGTAAAGTTATAGGCCGGAAAGGTCAGACCGCCAAATCGATGAGGACTTTGCTGGCTGCAGCGTCTGCCAAAAGAGGGAAAAGAGCAGTACTGGAAATTCTTGAATAGTTCACTTAAACAAAGAAGCGGGGTATTTAAAGTCGTTGGTTTCTATAGGTGTTATCTCAAAGCCGCATGGTATTAAAGGAGAAGTTCGTGTGCATCCTTTAATAGATTGTCTGGATATTATTAAGGCCGGCACAGAATGCAGATTAAATGTTGATGGAAATGAGCGCACTGTAGAAATTATGCAAGCCAGGCTTCATAGTGATGTGTTGATTGTTAAAATCAAAGAAGTGAACGACAGGAACGAAGCGGAATCCCTGCGTGGTGCTGAATTCGTCATTAGTGAAGATGAATTGCCAGAGAGGGGTGATGGCTCTTTTTATGCATTTCAGCTCATCGGCCTGAAAGTTGTTGCAGTTGACGGCCGGAATATCGGTGTTGTAACTGATATTATGGAAACTCCGGGGCAGATGACTTATGTGATTGATGCCGAAGGTAAAGAGGTGCTGATCCCTGCAGTAGAGGAGTTTGTCAAAGATGTTAATTTAAATACTGGTGTGATAAAAATACTCCCTATTGAAGGGTTGATTGACTAGTATGAGAATTGATGTAGTAACACCGTTTCCAGGTATGATTGAGCCGATATTCAACGAGAGTATGCTTAAACGTGCCTGTGAGAAAGCGCTTGTTACAATCTCTGTATCGGATTTAAGAGAATTCACTTCTGACAGACACCGTACTGTTGATGATGCTCCTTACGGAGGGGGCCCGGGTATGATTTTAAAGCCGGAGCCTATTTTCCTTGCTGTTGATTCTTTGAAATCCAATTATCCTGATAAAGAGCCAAGGATAATTTTGATGACTCCTCAGGGTGAGAAGTACAGCCAGAAAAAGGCTATGGAACTATCAGGTGAAGATTATTTGATTTTTATCTGCGGGCACTATCGGGGAGTTGATGAAAGAGTAGTTGAAACGCTTGTTACTGATGAAATATCCATTGGCGATTATATCCTGACAGGCGGAGAACTTGCAGCTGCTGTAGTAATTGATTCTGTAGTGCGTCTTATTCCCGGAGTATTGGGTGATTTTGACTCTGCAGAAGGGGATACATTCACATGCGGGATGTTTGATTATCCCCATTATACAAGGCCTGAAGATTTTCGGGGAATGCGCGTCCCTGATGTTTTGTTGTCCGG
Source organism: bacterium (assembly GCA_021158245.1). Lineage (NCBI taxonomy): Bacteria > bacterium. The sequence continues at coordinate 8,644 of JAGGVB010000059.1, forward strand.
CCATCATGCACGTATAGAAGAGTGGCGCAGAAAAAAGGCTCTTGAAAAAACAAAAAGAGAAAGGCCGGATCTCCTTGACAGGGAGACTAAAGATAAATTTTAAAAAAAGTGAAAGTTTAATATTTTAGATACTTAGGAGGTTAGTTCAGATGGATCCCCTTGATATGGTAACAGCAGATCAGCTTAAAACAGATATCCCGGAATTCGAGGCGGGAGATAATGTTGCGGTGCATTACAAAGTAATTGAAGGTGACAAAGAACGTATACAGATTTTTAAAGGTCTGGTAATAAAGAAAAAGGGAAAAGGTATTAACAGGACTTTTACTGTGCGGAAGATTTCAGGAGGAGTCGGAGTTGAACGTGTATTTCCTCTTTTTTCACCGCGGATTGCAAAGATTGAAAGAACAAGAAGAGGCAAGGTACGCCGTGCGAAACTTTATTATATCCGAAAACTTCGCGGTAAAGCCGCAAGAATTGAGGAGCGCAGATAAGTTATTCCCTTTCTCTAATGGATTATAAGGCCGAGTACAAAATTACAGATGTGCTTGGCCTTTTTAAATTAAAAAGTAAAAAGCAGAATTGCTCAGGGTGTAATTTTGTTCAGCAGCGAATTTGTCAATAAATTAAAAACAGCCAAAGAAGTAATAAATTTGCCTTCGGGAAAAGCCCTTCCGGAAATTTTAACAAGGGCATGGGGAGAATCTGCCCTGTGAATCAAATTAAAGAAAAATTATCCAGAATTCCTCAGACACCCGGAGTTTATCTTTTAAAAAAATCCGGCGGAAAAATTATATATGTTGGCAAAGCAAAAAAACTTAGAAACAGACTTCATTCTCATTTCAGAGCAGGAAAGGATTCTGACCTGAAGCACAGGCGTCTTATGTCTCAGGTAGAAGATTTCGAATATATATTAACAGATACAGAGATAGAAGCTTTAATTCTCGAAGCGAACCTTATTAAAGAACATAAACCGAGATACAATGTTAACCTGAAAGATGACAAAACCTATCCTTACATAAGAATCACAAGCGAACCATATCCGAGAGTTTTTATAACCCGAAGGATAATAAAGGACGGCTCAATTTATCTCGGCCCGTATACTGATGTGGGATCATTAAGAAAACTCATATCTGCAGCACAACGAATCTTCCCCATACGTACTTGTACGAGAGTGATAAATAGTGAGACTATCTTAAATAAAAAACACAAAGTCTGTCTTAATTTTCAGATAGGCCGCTGCTTCGGCCCGTGCGAAGGTAGAATTTCTCAAAAAGAGTATCTGTGGAATGTAGATCAGGTTGTAAGGTTTATCAAAGGAAAAAACAGTAAATTGCTTAAGAATCTTAATGATCGTATGTTGTCTCTGGCGAAAAACCGGCTTTTTGAGGAGGCTGCAAGATTGAGAGATGAAATTGAATCCATAAAAAAATTCAGCTATCTACAGAAGGTAGTGGATTCTGTCAGTGCTGACCGAGATATAATAACTGTGGCTTCCAAAGAAAAAGAGAGCTGTTGTGTTGTTTTTAATGTAAGAGAGGGCAGGATAATAAACAGGCTCCATTTTTATCTCGAAAACAGGGAGGAGGCTGAACCTGAACATGTTATTTCGGCATTTATAAAACAGTTTTACATGAGAACAGATTTTATCCCCGGAGAAATACTGATACCTTTTAATATTGCTGACAGAGAAGAGATTGAAGAGTGGCTGAAAAAAAAGCGAAACGGCAGAGTTTCAATAGTCACACCAAAACAGGGAAAAAAAGCAGGCCTTATGAGGATGAGCCTTAAAAATGCGGAACTTCTTCTTGAAGAGATGCTTATTCAGAAGAAGGAAGCTGCAAATATGGTTCTGAAATCAGTTGAAACTTTACAAAAGGATTTGAACCTAAAGCAACCTCCTGTAAGAATAGAAGCTTTTGATATATCAAATATTCAGGGGAAAGATTCTGTGGCGTCTCTTGTTGTGTTTGAAAACGGCAGGCCGAAAAAATCCGAATACAGAAAATACAAGATTAAAACTGTGGAGGGGCCTGATGATTTCCGCTCTATGGCAGAAGTTGTTGAAAGAAGAATTTCAAGGCTTCTTAAGGAAAACAGGCCGCTGCCGGACCTCATTCTTGTTGACGGGGGCAAGGGCCAGCTTTCTGCTGCTTCGGAAGTTCTTCTAAAATTCGGTTTGAAAAATCAGCCTGTAATAGGGCTTGCAAAAAAGCTGGAGGAGGTGTTTATTCCGGGATATTCCGACCCGCAGAATATTCCTAAAACTTCGCCGGCACTGTACCTTTTGCAGCGAATCAGAGACGAGGCGCACAGGTTTGCCATAACATTTCACAGGCAGAGAAGAAAAAAACGCACACTCCGTTCAGTACTTGATGATATCCCGGGAATAGGAGAAAAGAGAAGGAACTCTCTATTAAAGGCTTTCGGTTCAGTTGAGGGAGTAAAAAAAGCATCAATTTCTGAAATTGAAGCAGTTGCCGGTGTGGGTAAAAACGCAGCGCAGAAGATTGTTGAAGCATTGAAGAATTGGGGCAGGGAATAAATTTTGTTAGCAGGTTTCAATTGATTGTGTATTGATGTATTGTCATTTTTATTTAAGCAGCGAGAGCAAAATAGAAAAGAATTATTTGTCATAGTTTTATGTGTGAATATTTAATAAGGAAACGAGAAATGGAAACAATACTGGAAAATAAAATAAACCTTGGGTTTTTCCCGACGCCGCTTCACTACTTGAAAAATTTGTCAAATGAATTTCCGGATTATAATATCTTTATTAAAAGGGATGATAACACAGGTTTGGCATCCGGCGGCAACAAGACAAGAAAACTTGAGTACCTTCTGAAAGAGGCTGTTGACAGCGGATGTGATACGCTTATTACTGCAGGTGCCCAGCAGTCCAATCACTGCCGTCAGACTGCTGCTGCCTGCTCTGCTGCAGGGCTGGAATGCCATTTGATGCTGGGAGGGGCAGAGCCTGAGGTGTTTGACGGGAATCTGCTGCTTTCATATTTGCTGGGCGCAGAAATTCATTTTTCAGGGGAGAAAAGAAAGGGAGAAGATATCCCGCTGCTGAAAGAGGAGCTTACACAGAAGGGGAAAAATGTTTATGTTGTCCCATACGGAGGATCAAATTTTACAGGCGCTCTCGGGTATGTGAATGCAGCAGGAGAGCTGAAAAAACAATTAAAAAAGCAGAATATTAAGATTGATTATATATTCTTTGCTTCCAGTTCCGGCGGGACTCAGGCAGGCCTGATAATAGGACTTGATCTGTTCGGAGTCGATGCAGAGCTGATTCCCGTAAACATAGACAAAGATGAGACATACGGTATGCCTACAGAAGAGTATATTTTAAATCTTGTTCAAAAAGGAAGGGAAAAATTTAAAATTAAAAAGGATTATCAGCTTAAAGACATAAGATTAGTCAGAGATTATGACAAAGCAGGTTATGGGGTGATAACTGATAATGAAAGAACAGCAATAAAGAAACTTGCGGAAACAGAGGGGATTATTCTTGACCCTGTATATACCGGAAGAGCTTTTTACGGAATGCTGGACTATTTAACAAGAAAAAAAATTCCGATAAAATCCAATGTGCTTTTCTGGCATACCGGCGGATTGCCGTCGAATTTTTACTATGCGGAAAAACTGAAATAAATTAAAAGTGGAAATTATCAATACATTTCGAATTGATTCTTAAAGTAAAAAGATTAAACATGAAATATTTAATAATCATATTTATGCTGTTTTTTGTTTATTGTGAAAAGGGCGTAGATGAACCGGAAATATCAGATCAGAGAAATGATACAGGCGTTGTACTTAACATCCCTTTAACAGGCAGCCTGCAAAACCCTGCTTTCTCACCGGATTCAAAGTCAATTGTTTTTACAAGATTTATAAACGGATATAATCAGGAACCTTCTGAATTGTACAGATATAATATTTTTACAGAACAGTTGAGTTTAATTGTGTCTGACGGCAGCGCAAATGTAAACCTCCCTGGCTCTTCGTGGAACAAAACAATCCGTAAAATTGTATTTTCTTCGTCGAGGGAGCCGCACGATGAAATATACCTGATTTCCGAGGCCAGTACAACAGGTGGTGAAATCAGGATTACAAGCCGTGTTGACAGTGCAGCGTACGAGCCTACGTTAAGCCCTGACGGAGAATGGATTGTATTTGAATCGCATAAACTGGATGAAGAAGGTGACGGTATCATAGTTAAGTATAAAACTGACAGAAGCTCCCGTTATATTTTTCTCACTGATCCAAAAGATGATTGCAGGCAGCCCAATTGGTCGCCTGCCGGGAATAAGATACTTTTCCAGAAGTTTGAGAATACTCAGTGGGATATATGGATTATGAATCCGGATGGAACGGATAAAGTCAGAGTTACATCCGGCCCGGGGGATAAGACCGATGCTTCATTTTCAGATAACGGTCAATATATTGTTTTTAGCAGCGATTTTGAATCTGACACGGCAAATATCTATAAAATATTAATTTCAGGAGGAGATCCTGTCAGGCTGACGAGATATTCAGGTTATGACGGAGCACCATCTTTGTCCCCGGATGGTTCAAAACTTATTTTTGAGTCATGTGAAGGAGAACCGGATAATTCCGGAGGAACAAAATTAATAATGTTAAAACAATGAATTCCGTATTATTCCTTATGCAAATTGAATTTGCTTTATTTGTCTCTTTTTTAAAAATGTTTTGAAATAAGAAATAAACTGTTAAATTATCCACATGATCAAAGACAAAATAAAATCCCGCGATGAGCTTTCAATATTATGCAAGCATATAAAAAAATCAGGGAAAACAATCGGCTTTACAAGCGGTGCGTTTGATCTGGTTCATGCAGGACATGCTGATTACCTTGAAAAAGCAGCGGCAATTTGCGATATCCTCATTGTCGGAGTAAACAGTGATCTCTCTGTAAAGAGGTACAAAGGAGAAGATAGGCCCTTAATCTCCGAAAAGCACAGAATTAAGGTAGTTGCGGCATTTGAATTTGTGAATTATGTTTTTTTGTTTGATGAAAGAAGAAATAAAAAAAATATTGAGCTGCTCAAGCCGGATTTTTATATCAAAGCAGGAGATTATAATCAGGAATCATTAACTTCCGCTTCTGATGTTAAATCTTATGGCGGAGAAGTGAAATTGATTCCTGTAACAGAAGATATTTCAACAACTTCAATAATTAAAAGAATAACCAGGCTGAATCAAAGCGATAAGTCGGAATGGGTTGAATATGACAATGCAGTGCATAGAGAAATACGGCCTGCCAAGAAATCGCCTGCACTTTTCTTAGACCGCGACGGTACAATTAATGAAGAGGTTTTGTATCTGCACAATCCTGATGATTGGAAACCTGTTCCAGGGGCTGTTGAAGGGATAAAGAAATTTCAAAATATGGGATACAGGATTATAATTGTTACTAATCAGCCAGGGATAGGCCTGGGGTATTTCCCTGAATCTGATTTTTATGCTGTTAACAGGAGAATGCTTAAGAATTTTTCAAAAGCAGGTGTTTTAATTGATAAGATATATTTCTGCCCTCACAGTAAATCTCAAAAATGCGGATGCAGGAAACCGGAGCTGGGCTTGCTTAAAAGAGCAGAAGAAGACCTTAATATAGATTTGTTGAAAAGTGTAATAATTGGTGATAAAACTTCAGATATAGAAACAGGCAGAAGAGCAGGGATAACAACATTTCTTGTTGAAACCGGTTTTGCAGGGAAAGACAAAGAGTATGATGCTGTTCCTGATTATACAATTGAGACAATAAAAGAAGCTGCTGATATTATGCTTAATAGGGAACGGGTGTAATATTCAGGCATAAACTATTGGAAATAGAAAATTAATTCAGCTTTTCAGTAAAAAGGGTAAAATAAGCCTTGACATTATAGCAAAAAATCTTTACTATATTGTCCCTGTTAGGGTAGTTCTTTTAAAGATGTGAAAAACGGAAAATAAATAGAAAATCGACATTTTTGGCTTGACATTTTAATTTTTTCGCTTTACCTTAAAGAACGTATTAAGATAGATAAAATTTATAAATATTTACTAAGTTCTTTGTCAATTTCGCGTGCACGGCCTTCGTTTATGAGTTATGTTTTGTAACGAAGAAAAGAAATAAAATAATATATTACAACGGAGAGTTTGATCCTGGCTCAGGACGAACGCTGGCGGCGTGCTTAACACATGCAAGTCGAGGAGAACGGGATTCTTCGGATTCCCTAGTAAACTGGCGAATGGGTGAGTAACGCGTAGGCAATCTGCCTTACAGAGAGGGATAACATCGGGAAACTGGTGCTAATACCTCATATAATTTTTTTATTGCATGGTAGAAAAATGAAAAGGGCTACTTTTAGTAGTGCCGCTGTAAGATGAGCCTGCGTCCTTTTAGCTTGTTGGTAGGGTAACGGCCTACCAAGGCGACGATGGGTAGCTGGTCTGAGAGGATGATCAGCCACACTGGCACTGAGACACGGGCCAGACTCCTACGGGAGGCAGCAGTGAGGAATATTGGGCAATGGGCGCAAGCCTGACCCAGCAACGCCGCGTGAGTGATGAAGCACCGAGGTGTGTAAAGCTCTGTTAGGAGGGAAGAAACTCCCGATTTGTCGGGATTGACGGTACCTCCAGAGGAAGCTCCGGCTAACTCCGTGCCAGCAGCCGCGGTAATACGGGGGGAGCAAGCGTTGTCCGGATTTACTGGGCGTAAAGAGCGTGTAGGCGGGATAATAAGTCAGTGGTGAAATCTTACGGCTCAACCGTAAGCGTGCTACTGATACTGTTGTCCTTGAGTGTGGAAGAGGGAAGTGGAATTCCAGGTGTAGCGGTGAAATGCGTAGATATCTGGAGGAACACCAGTGGCGAAAGCGGCCTCCTGGGCTGTCCCTGACGCTAAGACGCGAAAGCTAGGGTAGCAAACGGGATTAGAAACCCCGGTAGTCCTAGCCGTAAACGATGCAGACTTGGTGTTGGTGGCTTAATAAC
>JAGGVB010000060.1 GCA_021158245.1 bacterium
CGGAAATCAGCTCTTCAATACCTTCACCAGTCTTGGCGCAGGTAAAAACAACTTTTATAGAAGGCTTGATTGTAAGTGCATCTCTTTCAAGCTGTTTTAAATCCACACCCATTGCTTCTGCCATATCTATTTTATTTATTATTACTACTGTTGCATCCCTGAAAATATGTGGATGCTTTACAATCATGTACGGCCCTTCTGTTGTTGAAACTACAACTATTCTCTGGTGTGCACCCACAGGATAGCTGCCTGGGCAGATCAGGTTCCCGACATTTTCAATAAATATAAGATCAAAGTCAGACATGTCCAGCTGATCAAAAGCATTTCTCACCATATTTGCATCAAGATGACAGCCCTGGTCAGTATTAATCTGCAGCACATGTGCACCGTACTTTCCGATTCTGTCTGCATCAATAGTTGTTGTAAGATCCCCTGTTATTGCAGCTATTCTTTTTTTCGAATTCAGATTTTTTACCAATTGCTGGATAACGGATGTTTTGCCTGATCCTATAGATCCCAAAACATCAACTGACTTAACCTTATGAGCATTTAGAAACTCTAAATTTTGATCTGCAATTTCACTGTTTTTCCCAAAAAGCCGTTTATTAATTTGAATCTCTATTGTCTTTCCGTCTTGTGTATGGATAGTTTTCATTAACAAGTCTCCATCTTTAAAAAATTATCCTCTTTCTTGCCGGGTTTCCCTTTACTGCCGAACCTCCGGGTTTCCTGTGAATATCACACGTATCCACAGGTGCCTGGCTTTTTAAGAAAACCTCATCAAGCACCTTTGGGCACGAGGCAGTTGCTATTTTTTTTGACTCGGCACAAATTTTAACTCTTACAACACCTTCAGGCTGCTTAAAATCCCTTAAGGGAAGATTAAGTGTATCGTGTGCCATACGCATAAAAGGAGCCCAAACAGGTAACGCAGTATTAGCACCTGTCCTTTTATCCCCTATGCTTAATCTCTCATCATCAAAACCGACCCATACTGTTGATGTAATCTGCGGGGTAAATCCTGAAAACCATGTATTTCTGTAATCATTCGTTGTTCCTGTCTTTCCCCCTGCCGGCCTGTAAAAATTATATTTCCACCGCGCTGCCTGGCCGGTTCCTTTGTTTATTACTGTTTCCAGCATATCTGTCATTATGTATGCTGTCGCAGAACTTATAACCTCCCGTCTTCTCGGAGATGCTTTCTCCAAAACGTTTCCGTACTTGTCCTCTACCCTCAGTATTGCTGTGGGTGCAACCCTTATTCCTTTATTTGCAAAAACACTGTAAGCTGAAACTAATTCCAGGGGGATAACAACATCCTGGCCCAGGGCAACACCGTCAAAAGGATGAATCGTTGTTGTAAAACCGAATCTTTTTGCATAGGCAACTACCTTTTCCGGAGGTATCAATTCCTGTACAAGCCTCGCTGCTATAAGGTTAAGGGAACGCCGCAAACCTTCTCTTAAAGTTGTCGGCCCTCCTGTGCTCCCGTCATAATTTTTAGGCCGCCACTGTGTACCGTCAGCCATAGTAACAACAACAGGTTGATTTAAAAGTTCAGTTGTTGTAGACCACCCATTATCAATTGCAACGGTATATGCAAAAGGCTTAAAGTTAGACCCCGGCTGCCTTTTCATCTGCGTTACTCTGTTATACTTGGATCTGTCAAAATTCCTGCCGCCCACCATTGCAATAATATCCCCTGTTGTTGGTTCCACAGCAACAAGTGCACACTGCAGAGTTGCTCTTGCTCTGATAAGAGAATCGACTTTTACCGAATCGCTCAAAAACGTCTGTATTTCATCTTCTGTTTCAAGAGGCGGATTTAGCCAATCTAAAAACTTTCTTCTCTTAATTATCTTTGCCCAGGCATCTTTTTCCAGCTTTGGAATAAAACTGTTTATAGCACTATCAGCACACGCCTGCACCCTTGTGTCAAGACTTGTATATATGGATAAACCGTCCGTATAAAGCCTTAATCCATACTTGTTGTACAATTTTTTCCTTACATACTCACAAAAATAGGGGGCAATTGTTCCTGCATCTCTGTTTCTATCAATTACATTAATATCCAACTGCCGTAAAGAATCGTATTGAGTTTTATTTATAAAATGACATCTTTCCATACTTTTCAATACAATATTTCTTCTATGAAGAGCTTTCACTTTGCTTCTGTCAGGAACGTAATAACCGTAAGGCAATTGAAATAACCCTGCCAGCAGAGCTGATTCCTCTGTTTTAAGGTCTTCTACATTTTTACCAAAATATGCAAGAGATGCTGCCTGTACTCCGTACGTCCCCCTGCCGAGAGGCATCCTGTTAAGATACATTTCCAGTATTTCTGATTTTGAATATGTCCGCTCAATCTGAATTGCAGTAAGCATCTCTCTTATTTTTCTAATAATTGTTTTCTGCGGATAGAGATAAAGCTTTCTTGCAAGCTGCATTGTAATTGTTGAAAACCCCTGTTTAAATCTCATATACTTAAGGTCAACATAAAGCGCTTTTGGAAATCTCTTTAAGTTAATCCCCCAGTGATGGTAGAATTCGTGATCTTCAATGGCCACAGTAGCATTTATCATGCTCTGCGGAATTCTGTCAAGCGGCACCATTATTCTCTTCTGCTTATAAAGTTCCTTCAGGATTTTCCCGTCTTTCGAATATATCCTTGTCACTAAAAGCGGATCCGTAGCTCTTTCCAGTTGAGTAAGAGAGGGAAGATTTTTTGCAAGAAGCATTAATATGATTCCCGATAGCATTACCATTACAGCAAGCAGTACAACAGGATATATAAGCCATTTATTCTTCTTAAGGAATTTGGGAAGTTTCAGCCTTCTTTTTTCAAAGTTCCTTGTTGTTCGTTTCATCAATTTCCTCTTTTTGTATTTTGTATTGCTGCTTTCCCCATTTTTCAAGATACATATTCTCTTGGCCTAATTCAGCATATGTAAATTTATCGTACCAATCTCCTGTATTCACATAGCTTTTTGTTCCACGTTTATAAATCATCGGCCTGTGTGTATGCCCTATTACAACGTAATCGTATCCTTCATCAAATTTTTTCCTGGCAAATTCAATATATTCACTGTCTTTATTCTTTATTTCACGATGATTCCGGCTCATTCTTGAAAAAAACCGTGCTATATTATAACTTAAATCAGGATGTACAAGTTTAAAAAGAAATATGCTTATTCGGTTCTGAATAATACGTTTCAGTATTCTGTAACCATAATCACTCTTTGCAAGGCCATCTCCGTGTGTAACATAAATACGCTTAGAAAATAAATTTAGTTCCAGATGTTCATTATAAACAGGTATTCCGAGATAATCAGGGAAAAAATCAAAAACCCAAAAATCATGATTCCCTGTTATATATCTGACATCTAATCCGGATTCAACACATTTTTTCAATTCCTCCAGTATTTTAAAATAAAATACAGGAATACAGGATTTATACTCAAACCAGAAATCAAACAGGTCTCCTGCAATGTACAGGCCGCTTCCGTTCTCTCTTACATATTCCAAAAATTCAACAAACTTTTTCTCTTTGTTTTTTTCAGTATCCGGATCACTGTGCCCGAAATGAGCATCTGACATAAAAAAGTAGTTTCTCATTATATATACACCACAAACATCTTGACTAATATATAATATATTGCCATATGTCCGATCTTTTCCATTAAGTTCTATTAAACCTACTCCATAATCTAAAAATATAGATATATAACCAATTAAATGCAATCGTTTTTAAGTGGCCGTATGGATTGATTTCCTTCGTTTGTAAGACCGGCCATATTGAACGTTGGTTTTCATTGCAAAAAATCAGAAAAATTTAGTGTATGGTTTTGTTTACAGGTATGAATATAAAAGTATACACATGCTGAATATTTTTTAATTTTACCCATAATGTTTATTTTGATATTAGTTTTTATTTTTTATATTGTTATGACGTTTTTTCTACGGTTATTTTTTTTTGGAACGATATTTGTAATTAAATGCCCATAATTCATTGGGGGAGTTACTGGCTGTGGATTTTGCTGCATTCCTCTTCTTAGAGTATTTACATCGCTATGCGGGAGGCGTACCTTAATGGGATTTGTGCATCTTAAATCCTGTGCGAAAATTAACATCGGCTTATCTGTCACACAAAGACGTAATGATGGTTATCATAACATTGAAACACTTTTCCAGGAAATTGATCTGTGCGATGAAATAATTTTTTCCAGGTCTGACAATTCCACAACTATCAAATCAGATAATCCCGAACTTCCCCTTGACTCGTCAAACTTAATGTATCATGCATTCGAGCTTTTTAAGAGCAATGCGTCGGCTTCCGGCGGTTTGAACATTGATATTAAAAAGCGCATCCCTATGGGAGGAGGGCTCGGCGGCGGAAGCAGCAATGCCGCAGCAACATTAGTTGCAGCAAACATCCTTTGGAACAATCCCCTTTCCTCAAAACATCTATTAAGTCTGGCACAAAAAATAGGTTCCGATGTCCCTTTTTTCATTACCGGAGGCACTGCAATCGGCCGAGGTCGTGGAGAAGAATTATCGTTCCTTAAAATACCTGACGACTGGTTTGCTGTTCTTGTTTGTCCTGGTATAAATATCTCTACAAAATGGGCTTATGGAGAACTTAAAATTGCCTTGACAAATGAGAAAAAAATCACTAACTTTAATGCACTTTTTACAGACTGGCTTATTGATCGCTTTCAGTCTGAGTTGTACAACGATTTTGAGGTGCCTGTTTTTAAGCTGTATCCTGAACTTCAGCATATAAAGGATCAGCTTTATAAAAAGGGCGCTTTTTACGCCAGTATGTCAGGAAGTGGCTCAACTATTTACGGGCTTTTCAAAAGCAGTAAAGTCGGGCTAAGGGTTCAAAAGTTCTTTTCCAATAAGTATGTTTCTTTTTTTTGCAGTCCTATGACTATTCGTCAGGCTCCGGGAGGGATTATCAGAAACCGCTAAAGACAAGGAGACGGTTTTGAAAATTACCGAAATTACTATCAGTCTGCGAAACGAAAAGAAACTTAAAGGTTTTGCCAATATAGCATTTGATGACCTGTTTGTTGTACGCGGTCTTAAGATTATCAGGGGATCCAAGGGTTATTTTATAGCAATGCCCAGTAAAGCAAAACGCGACGGTTCTTTTAAAGACATTGCACATCCTATTAAAAAAGAATTCAGAAGTTTGCTCGAAGGTGTAATTTTGGATAAATACTGGGAAGAAGTACAAAAGGCCTGCCCTCAAAATATTAATATTGATGACTTGAGTACAGTAATTGGTTAGCAGATAGAATTGTTTTTTCCTCTTTTACTGTTTAAATAATTCTAATCTTTGGGGCGTCGTCAAGTGGTAAGACACATGGTTTTGGTCCATGCATTCGGGGGTTCGAATCCTCCCGCCCCAGCTTGTTATGTATAATTTACATAAAAGTTTTGGGTTTGCTATCTAACCCGGTCCATACTGGGATGTTGGTTCCGGGTTTTGTTTTTTATTCATAAATTATTTTAATGCGGATCTCGCTTTATGAAAATCGTTACAGGAAGAGCCAATATACTTCTGGCTCAGAAAATATCAGATTATCTTCACATGCCTCTGGCAGATGTTGACATTATTACATTCCAGGACGGGGAGATAAAGGTAAAGTATAATGAAAATATCCGCGGTGTGGATCTTTTTATTATACAGCCGACTAACCCCCCGGGAGACAATCTGCTCGAACTGCTTCTTCTTATTGATGCAGCAAGACGTGCTTCAGCCAAAAGAATAACTGCTGTAATTCCCTATTTCGGATATGCACGGCAGGACAGAAAAGATGAACCGCGGGTTGCACTTTCTGCCAAACTTGTTGCAGATTTAATTTCCGTTGCAGGTGCTGACCGTATTTTAACAATGGATCTGCACTCTGCTTCAATTCAGGGGTTCTTTAACATTCCGCTTGATCATCTCTACGGATCTGTAATTTTTATAGATGCTATAAAAAATCTTGGTTTTAAAAATCTTGTTGTAGTTGCTCCTGATATAGGAAGCACTCGCAGAGCACGAGCATACGCATCGCGGCTACATACAGACCTTGCATTGGTTGATAAAAGAAGGACAGGGCCTAATCAGGTTGAAGGAATGACCCTCATTGGAAATGTTGAGGGAAAAGATGCAGTGCTTGTTGATGATATGGTAGATACAGCAGGAACTATCTGCAAAGCAGCTACGATTCTTAAAAATTCAGGTGCTAAAAACATTGCAGCAGTTGGAACTCATCCCTTGCTGTCAGGGGCTGCAATAGACAGGCTGCTTGAATCTGATATTTCAAAAATGATTCTCAGTGACACTATATCTATTTCAAAAGATAAACTTGATAGATGTAAAAATTGCATAAAAGTGGTTTCAGCCGCTCCGCTTTTCGGAGAATCAATACAAAGAATCCACAGTGAGGAATCAATAAGTTCATTGTTTAATTAATAAAGATATGAAAGAAATTGGAGGCAACACATGCCCGAAGTTACACTAAATGTTGAACTACGTGATAATAAAGGCCATAGTGCAGGCAGAGCACTTAGAAGAAGCGGCCTTGTACCCGGAATTTTTTATGCCCGTGGAGAAGAGGCTGTTACTGTAAGCGTAAATACCAGAGAATTGCAGCGCCTTTTAAATACAGAGGTTAACATCATAGATGTGATTTTCCCTGATAAAAAATCGAGAAAATCTATTTTACGTGAAATCCAGATTGACCCTGTTACTGATGATCTGGTTCATTTTGATATTATGGGTATTAACCTTAAAGAAAAAATCCGTCTTAAAATTCCTGTTATTCTTAACGGTGTTCCCACCGGAGTAAAAGACCAGGGCGGTGTTCTTGTTCATACAATTAAAGATATTGAAGTCGAGGGTCTTCCTCTTGATATACCGGAACATATAGCAATTGACATTACAGACCTTAATATCGGCGACGGAATCACCATCGGACAGATAAGTCTTGACAAAGTTGAGTTTGTTGCAGACGAACACGAAGTAATTGCAAATGTTATTCATCCCAGGGTTGCTGAAGTCGCTGCTGAAGAAGTGGAAGCTGAAGAGGGTGAAGAAGGCGCAGAACCAACTGAAGATTCAGAAAATCAGGATTCAGCGCCTGCTGAATAATTATTTTTTAAGAAACAAGTTCTCTGTTTATTCACTTGTTTCCCTGCCCTCCTTTATGTAAGGGGGGCCGAAATGACCAAAGGGAGGATTTATATGAGGCAGTACGAAACAACTTTTATTATCGATACTCATCTGCCTGATGAAGCTATCGAAAAAACAATCGAAAAGTATAAAAACTTTATCACCGGTGACAACGGCGTTGTGAATAATATTGACAGGTGGGGAAAACGCCGGCTTGCTTATGAAATCAAAAAGAAACAATACGGCTATTATGTATGTTTAAGATTTGAAGCCGAAGGTTCTTTCATTGAGAAACTGGCAAAAGAGTTTAAACTTGACGATTCCATACTTCGTTATCTTACACTTCTTGTTCCAAAATCATTACTGCAGGAAGAAGCAAGGCAAAAAGCCAGAAAAGAAAGTAAAATTGCAGCCCTCGAAACCACTAAACCTGTTTCTGAAGAGTCTAAGGAGTCCAAATCAGTAATAGAATCTGCCGATGATCAGGTTCATAACGAGGTTAAAGAACAGTAAGCTATATTACTAATAAACATCATCCGTTTTTAGCGGCTCTGATATTTATTGATTGCTGCTTTTTTAATATAATTACTTAGAACTTTTTTAAGGAGGAAGTCTTGTTAAAGCAACGTAAGAAACGAATGTGTCGTTTCTGTGAAAACGGGGTTAAATATGTTGATTATAAAGACCCAAAAGTACTGTTAAAGTTTACATCTGATGTTGGTAAAATCATACCGCGCAGAACCTCCGGAACATGTGCAAAACACCAAAGACAGCTCGTTAAAGCTATTAAAAGAGCTCGTCATCTTGCCCTTATTCCATTTGTTTCTGACGGATCACGATAGTTAACTAAAATATAAGTAGTTAATAAAGGGTGTCTTAAGAATGAAAGTTATTTTAAAGCAGAAATATGAAAGCCTCGGCACAATTGGCGATGTTGTTGATGTTAAGGATGGTTATGCAAGAAATTTCCTTATACCTCAAAACATAGCTGTTCTTGCAAATAAAAGGAATGTCCGCATTCTTCAGGAAGATCAAAAGATGTCAGAGGGGCGTAAAAACAAAGAAAAGAAGCAGGCAGAAAAATTTGCAGAAGAGCTTGTCAGCGTATCACTTACAGCTGCTGTAAAAGTCGGCGAAGAAGATCGCATATTCGGCTCGGTTACTGCTCAGATGATATCTGACCTTTTGAAGGAAAAAGGCTATGATATTGATAAAAAGAAAATTGATCTGGAAGAACCCGTAAAAGCACTTGGTGTTTACACAGTCGTAATTAAACTTCACCATGAGGTTAACGCAAAAGTGCGTCTCTGGGTTGTTAAAGAATAGTTCTGTTCCTGATCCGGACTTTTTTTAAATTTTCTCCGTGTGAGGATTAAGAAAGGAAGGCAGATTATGGAGAATAAATGGCCTGTATGCCAGAAATGCAATTCAGGACTACTCATCCCATTATCTGATTACGGTAGAGATGGCGCTGCAATTCGGTATAAGGCATGGGTCTGCACTAATCCTGATTGCGGATTTAATATTCGAATTGATAACGGTGAAATCAGTTTTGGAAGACTGGTTGGCCCATCTCAAAAGTAATTACAGTTAGTCTTACTATCTAAAGGGACAGGCGCTTCTATTTTTGAGCCTGTCTTTCGAAACGGAGAATAATATGGACATTCTTAAAATTCTCCAAAATTTATGGCTAAAAGATTCCAAAGTTAAACTCTTTTCGCTTCTTATAGCCCTTTTTCTGTGGTTTTATGTTGTTACTGATAATTATTTTACCCATACAGTCAAAATCCCCCTTTTTCTTATAAATAAACCTACAGGCTGGATTTTAACGCACTCAATTCCTGAAAGTATTTCTGTTGAAGTAAAGGGCAACGGCAAAGACATTATTCGCTTTATATACAGCAAAAAAAAGCTTCTTATCAACCTTAAAAACATCAAACAGACAAAAACGTACAATTTAAATGTTAACATGATCGAGGGTATGCCGGAAAACAGCAGAATAACCCCAGTAAAAATAGTCTCTCCAAAAAAGGTTAAAATAGAACTTGATAAATTTTCTACAAAAAAGATTCCTGTTAACTCTTGCATATCTCTTAATCCTTTAAACGGGTATATCCAGGTTGGCAGTATTGTACTTGAACCCGATTCCATCTTAATAAGCGGGCCCCGTTCACAATTAAACGAAATAAAGAGCATTTCAACTGATTCTGTCTTTTATAAAAGAATTACTAAAGATTTTTCAAAAGAAGTTAATCTTGTTAATCCAGCCAACGATAATATAGAAATCTCATGTAAAAAGGTTAAATTCAAAGCCCGTTTCCAGAGAATTGGAGAACGAATATTCCAACACATCCCTGTTAATTTTGTCAATGTTCCTTCAGGCGTCAGTGCAATGGTTGTTCCATCCGCTTTAACCCTTAAACTTCAGGCTGGAGTCGGTGTTTTAACCAGTATTGATCCCTCAATGATAAAAGCTGAAATTGATTATCGTTCTATTAACAAGTATTCCAGAAATAAAATAAGAGCTGTTATTGAACTTCCTGATAATATTATAACTTATCAGGCAAAACCTCAATTTTTTGAGATCATAGTTAACCAATGATAGTACTTGGTATAGAAACATCT
Source organism: bacterium (assembly GCA_021158245.1). NCBI lineage: Bacteria > bacterium. Next base: position 9,794 of record JAGGVB010000060.1, read on the forward strand.
TGTGATGACACCAGCGCTGCAGTGCTGGATAATGGTAAAATATTATCTAATGTTATCTCTACGCAAACCGTACATCGTTCCTTCGGAGGAGTTGTACCTGAGCTAGCATCTCGTGCCCATATTGAGCTGATAAGTAAAGTTGTAGATCAGTCCTTATCCGAAGCTGGAATAATCATTAATGATATTAATGGTATAGCTGTTACTTATGGGCCTGGACTTGCAGGATCTCTTCTTGTCGGCCTTAGTTTTGCCAAAGGGCTTGCCCTCTCGAGGAACCTCCCATTTATTGGAATAAATCACCTTGAAGGGCATATATGGGCTAACAAACTTTCAGATCCTTCGGTTGATCCACCTTTTATTATTCTTCTTGTCTCAGGAGGGCACACACAGCTCGTGTATGTAAAAGAATGGGGAGATTACCTTACTCTCGGCAGAACGAGAGACGATGCAGCAGGCGAAGCATTTGACAAGGTTGCAAAACTTCTTAAACTCGGATACCCCGGCGGCCCGTTTATTGAACAATCCGCACTTAAAGGAGACCTCTCTTATATTCGTTTTCCCAGAGCATACCTTAAAAGCGGCAGCCTTGATTTCAGTTTCAGCGGCATTAAAACCTCTGTACTTAACCATGTACAAAAAATAGGCGAGGCTGAAACAAAAAAGCACATCTCTGACATAGCCGCATGCTTCCAGGAGGCAGTTGTTGATGTGCTTGTCAACAAAACCAAGGATGCTGCCGAATCAACAGGCGTTAATCAAATCTGTATCGGCGGCGGAGTCGCTGTTAACAAACATCTCCACAAAAGAATGATTCAGCTCTTTAAGGACAGTAATATACGCGTTTCAGTACCTAGCCCCTCGTTGTGCTCAGACAACGGTGCAATGATTGCCGGGGCTGGAAACTTTTATTTATCTTCAGGAGAAAACTCCCCTCTTTCTATTTCTCCTGCTGTATCCTTAAACTTTCCTTTTCGTCAACATTGATATGGGTTATTTGTTAAAATTGCTTTTAATCCTCTCCGGATTGGCCGGAATTCTCATTTTAAGTATTCATTTTTATTCAAAAACTCCGGCTACTTCAGATAAACATATTAGAACTGTCTTTATATTTTTAAGATTTTTTGAACTCTCCATCATCTTCCTATTGATATTCTTCCGTTTTTTATCAATATCTTTTTACGTAAAAGATATACCTTATTTGGGTATTTTGATAGACCAGTCTGATTCTATGAATTTAATTGACGGAGGTAAAAAAAGATCAGATACTATAAATTCTATAATTTCCGGCAGAGAATTTAAAAAGTTAACCAATCGCTTTAATCCTGTTTTCTGTACTTTTGGCGGAGACGCTCTCATATCGAAAAAGGGGACTATCTTTCTTCCTGAGAATCTTGCAAAAAGTACTAATATATCCCTCGCTTTCAAAAAACTTCGACAAAGTATTGCTCCGGCTCAATTTAACGCAGTTCTTCTTTTTTCAGACGGAAATTATAACAGAGGGCTTAACCCTGTATATATGGCAAAAGATATGGGCTGCCCTGTTTATACCATTGCAGCCGGCAATTATACAATTCCCAGAGATTTGGAGCTTGTAGATTTGAAAACCAATGAAGTTGCTTATGCCGGTACAGGAATAAACATTGAAGCAGAAATTCTATCTCGCGGCTATAAAAATGTTAAAGTTCCTTTACAACTTTTTTCAAACAATCGTCTTTACAGTTCAAAAATTATTTCATTGTCAGGCAATGGAGAACTCGTTAAAGCTGTTCTCTCTTTTTATCCAAAAACACCCGGAGATTTTCTTCTCAAAGTCTCTTTACCCCACCTTAAAGGAGAGTATACATATAAAAATAATTTTAAAGATTTTAAGCTTAAAGTACTAAAAAGCAAAATAAAAGTTTTTATGTTATCAGGGTCACCTAATCCTGACGGGCTTTTTATTAAAAGAGTATTACAGAAAGATCCGGATGTTGACGTTATCTCCAATACATTTACGAAAAAAGGCGGTTCTTACGAAGGATCCTTTCCGAATAAAAACGATATAACTTCATTTGACGTTGTTATTTTAAATAATGTATTTAACATAGATAATTTTAATTACAGAAAACTATACATTGATAAAGTATTACATACTTTTAAGGGCTCTTTTCTTGTTTTACAATCCCTTCCCCCTTCAAAAGAATTTGAAAAATATTTCCCTTTTTCATTATCCCCTGCTTCCGGCAAATATCCTGTTGTGATTAATCCTTCTCCAGCTTTTTCATCTCATCCTATTCTTTCAAATCTCGGGCTTTTTCATTATTATGAACTTCCGCCTGTTTACACCTCTTTTAATAAAATATATTGTTCTCTGCCTTTAGGCAATGTTTTAACAGGTTCATCAACAAAACCTAATCAAAAATCCATTCCTGTAATTTCTACACTTACAACATCCAAAAATAAAAATGTCTTTCTATGGACACAAGGTTTCTACACCTGGGCACTTAGAAACAAGACATCTTCCTTTTTTAATAAATTAGTTGAAAACACAATCAGATGGCTTGCATTAAGAATGAATTTAAATAATGGTAATGTTGTTTTAAAAACAGACCGGCTCAATATTCAAAGCAGCGAGGAGATAGGCATCTCCTGCCAACTATATGACGGCCTGTACAAGCCCGTAACAACAGGTTCCGTAAGGATTGATATCGTCAAAAACGGCATATCCTTTTTTAACGGAGCTCTTACAAACCGCGGTAACGGTATATTTTCATCCGTTTTCAGGTTAACAGAACCAGGAACATATTCAATCCGTGCTTCAGGCATAATTGATGGAAAAATTTCCTGCATTGATACTTCTTCTGTATTTGTTTCTCATTTTAATTCTGAATTTCAAAACCCTGTTGTTGACCTTAATGTTTTAAAACTAACAGCATCTTCTACAAATGGTAAGTTTCTTTCTCCTGATTCATCCTTAAACAATTTTTTTAATAAAATCTCTTCATTCTCTTTCAAAAAAAAGTTAATAAAACAAATAGACTTTTTATTATATCCGTACCTTTTAATTCTGTTAATTTTCCTTCCTGTACTTGAATGGTTTTTACGAAAAAAACATGGCTTGTTATAAAATCAATGCCTTAGCAGTACGTTTTTTTGATTTTCACTTGACATTTACTTTCGTATTGATATATTTAATTCACTGAAAGATAAGTTAGTGTGTGTGGATAAGTTGTGGATAATTTATTTATCCACCTTCCCCCGCCTCTTTATCATTGAATTTTAACGAAATAGCTTAATAAAGATAATATATCTAATGTTTAGTTTCCTCTTGATTTTACAGGAGTTACATAGATTTATAATTTAAATTTTTTTATTTGTCTATTTAAAGGGGTGAATGATGTCTCAACCTGTGGATAACTTGGCTTTTTCTGTGGATAACTCCTCTCCCGAACGTGTATGGGATGCATGCCTTGACATAATTAAGGAAACAGTTAATCCCCAGAGTTTTCAAACCTGGTTTGCTCCCATTATTCCAATAAAACTTGAAAACAGGCGTCTTACAATCCAGGTACCAAGCCAATTTTTTTATGAATGGATTGAAGAATACTATCCTCACATTATCCGCTCATCCCTTACTACGGTTCTCGGAAATGGTGCAGTTCCTGTTTACGATATATCCCAGACTGCACCTGTACACAGATCATTGCCTTCTGTTAATGAAAATATTTATGAAGAACAATTCAGGAGGGATGAAACATCTCTTAACAGACGTTATACTTTTGATACATTTGTTGAAGGAGGCGGTAACCAATTCGCCAAAGCTGCTGCTCTGGCAGTAGCTGAAGCACCAGGTAAAACCTCTTTTAATCCTCTTGTGCTTTACGGCGGAGTAGGTCTTGGTAAAACACACCTTATACAGGCAATAGGAAATTATGCTCTTGAAAATAAAACTGTAAAAAGAATAAGATATCTTTCCAGTGAAAAATTCACTATAGATTTTATAAACTCAATTCAAAATAATATGACAACGGAATTCAGCAGAATTTACCGCAATGTAGATATGCTTCTTGTTGATGACATACAATTTTTTATAAGTAAAGAAAGAACACAGGAAGAATTCTTTCATACTTTCAATACCCTTCACCAAAAAGGCAAACAGATTGTACTTAGCTCTGACAGGCCTCCGCGGGATCTCAAAGGACTTGAAGAGAGGCTTCTCTCCCGTTTTCAATGGGGCCTTGTTGCTGACATTCAACCCCCTGACCTTGAGACTCGTATTGCAATTCTTCAGCAAAAAGCTCAAATGGATGAAATTGATCTTTCAACAGACATCATAGATTATATAGCAACAAATATTACATCTAATATCAGAGAGCTTGAAGGTGCACTTATCAAACTTCTTGCTGTAAGTTCTCTGCGTGGTATTGATATTACTCTTAACCTTGCAAAAACAGTTTTAAAAGATATTTTTATTAATAAACGAAAGGATATATCAATAGAAGAAATTCAAAGTGTAGTATGCAACCATTTTGATATTCCTGATGATCTTTTACGTGGTAAAAGCAGAAAAAAAGAAATTGCTTTTGCACGTCAGGTTGCTATGTATTTATGTAAAGAAATGACTCAATATTCATTAAAAAGCATAGGTTTGCATTTTGGAGGAAGAGACCACACCACTATTATTCACGGTGTACGTACAATAAAGAACTTGTTGAAAGACAAGAAAAATAAAAAAATATATGATACTATAGAGATGTTATCAAAGAAAATTGAAGTTTTTTCTTTGTGATTTAATGTGGATAACTTATTAAATAATGTGAGTTCAATGTGTACATTTTAATGCTTTTTTTAAGATTATTTTTTTGTCCACATTTTATACACATGTGTTACGGATTAATGCACATTAAATTAACATTTCTTTATAATAATTAACACATATTCATCTTGTTGTTTTTTAATATTTTAAGAGGTTATTAAATTTATTTATTCACATGTTTCAACATCTCTATAAATACTATTATTCTCTTGAATATTTATATATTTTTAGTTACTTTGTCTTGATAAATATGTTTATCATCCCGGAGGAAAAATATTATGAAATTTACAGTTTTACAAAAAAATCTTTTAGATTCACTCCAGATAGTTTCGGGCGTTATACCGGCGAGATCAACAACTCCGATACTTGAAACAATTCTTTTTGAACAGGAGGGTAATTCCCTTAAAATTACCGGTACTGACCTCGAAGTGTCAGTTTCAACAAAGATAAATCCTGAAAGCTTTGAACGGGACGGAGCAATTGCATTGCCTGCAAGGGTTGTCATAGAGACAATAAGAGCTCTTCCTGATATTCCGGTAAATTTTGAATTAGGAGAATCCAATAGATTAAAAATTACAACGGACAGGGGACGCTATCAAATTACAGGTTTTACAAAAGATAATTTTCCTCAGATGGTCTCTATGACAGGAGGGCAGGAGTTTGAGATAGATAATCAAATTCTTGGCAGGATGTTCAGTAAAACAATATTTGCTGTTTCTTCCGAAGAACTGCGTCCCTCTCTTATGGGAGTTTATCTTCAGATGCTGCCGAATGAATTAAGAATGGTAGCAACCGATGGACACAGACTTTCAAAAATTGTCAATAAAGGACTTTCATTTGAAGGTTCTGAAGTGAACATGATAGTTCCTCCCAAAGCAGTACAGACAGCGTTAAAAAATTTGAGTAATCCGGGAAATACAAAACTCATTATAGATGATAACAGCCTTACTTTTAATTTTGGGGATACTACTCTTTACACGAGGCTTGTAGAAGGAGAATATCCTGATTATGAAAAAGTAATACCAAGGGATAATGATAAAATTCTGGCAGTTAACAGAGACCTGTTAATCTCGTCAGTAAAAAGAGTTTCTCTTTTTTCAAGTGCTCTTACACACCAGGTTAGTTTTTCTTTGGATGATGGAAAAATATTTGTAGGCTCGGAAGATGCTGATATAGGAGGCGAAGCCAGAGAGGAACTTGCAGCTGAGTATGCATATGAACCAATGGAGATAGGTTATAACGCTCAATATATAATGGACATATTAAAACATGTAGATACTGAAAATGTAAATTTTCATTTAAAAAGCCCTGTGAGGGCAGCTCTTATCACTCCGGAAGTACAGGAAGAGAATGAAGATTTCAGTATGTTGATAATGCCTATAAAATTAAATACATAGATTATGGAAAATATCAGCAGTATTTTTAACAGAATATTTGTATCGGCAGGTATAGAAAAGCCTGTTAGAAATTATAAGACATTTGTCAGGTGGCCGGATGTTGTAGGTGACAAAATTGCATCTGTAACGGAATTTCTGCGTTTTTCGAACGGCAAGGTTTTTGTGAAAGTAAAAAATGATTCATGGAGGAATGAACTTGTTTTTTACAAGCAGGAGATAATTGATAAAATAAACAGAGACATAGGTTCTAAGGAAGTAAATGAGATAGTTTTACTTTAAATAATAGGATGGTTTCTTCAGTATGACAGAAAAATATGATGCAAAGAAAATAGTAGTGCTAAAAGGGCTCGAAGGCGTCAGGAAACGTCCGTCTATGTATATAGGAGACGTTGCGGTTCGAGGTCTTCATCATCTTGTTTATGAAGTTGTTGATAACAGCGTTGATGAAGCTCTTGCAGGGTTTTGTAATAATATTACAGTAACGATTCATAAAGATGATGCAGTTACTGTATCAGATGACGGCAGGGGAATACCTGTTGATATTCACCCTGTTCAGAACAGGCCGGCTTTGGAAGTTGTTATGACAACCCTTCATGCAGGGGGGAAGTTTGACAAAGATACTTATAAAGTATCAGGAGGTCTTCACGGTGTCGGCGTATCAGTTACCAATGCATTATCGGAAAAAGCAAGAGTGAGAGTGTTCCGTGACGGTAATGTATATATGCAGGAGTATGAAAGAGGTGTTCCTACATGTGATATGATAATTGAAGGGAAAAGTAAAAAAAGGGGTACAGAAACATATTTTAAACCTGATTCTACAATTTTCAAGACATTGAATTTTAAGTTTGAAATTTTAGGCCAGCGTTTTATGGAGCTTTCGTTTTTAAATAAAGGCCTCAAAATCAGACTGATTGATGAAAGGACCGGTAAGGACAAAGAATTTTTTGCAAAAGGAGGTATCAAGGAATTTGTCCAGTATCTCGATTCTACAAGAACTTCCCTTCAAAAAACTCCTATTGTAATTGAATCTGTAAAAGAAGACGTTGACGTAAGCGTAGCGTTTCAATATAATGATTCGTATCAACAGAATGTTTTCAGCTTTGTCAACAACATACCGACTATTGAAGGCGGAACTCATATTATGGGTTTCAGAGGTGCTTTAACAAGAACGTTAAATTTTTATGCACAGAAAAATAACCTTTTTAAAAATTCCTTGAAGAATCTTTCTGGTGATGATGTAAGAGAAGGCCTTACAGCAGTTATAAGCATAAAGGTTGTGGACCCTCAGTTTGAAGGACAGACAAAAACTAAACTAGGCAACAGCGAAGTAAGGGGAATTGTTGAGTCAGTTGTCGGCGAGGGTTTATCAGAGTTTCTTGAACAGAACCCACCGATTGCAAAAAAAATAATTCTTAAAGCATTTACAGCAGCAAAATCCCGTGAAGCTGCACGCAAGGCGAGAGAGCTGACACGCAGGAAATCAGCCCTTGACAGCGGGAGCCTGCCCGGCAAACTTGCTGACTGTTCTATAAAAGATCCCAGTATGTCTGAACTGTATATTGTTGAGGGAGATTCAGCGGGCGGATCTGCAAAAATGGGCAGGGACAGGCAGTTTCAGGCCATACTCCCTTTAAGAGGCAAGATTCTTAACGTTGAAAAAGCCAGCCTTGAGAAAATACTTAATAACAATGAAATTCAGACAATGATTACAGCTCTAGGTACAGGTATAGGATCAGAATCTTTTGATATCTCCAAATTAAGGTATCATAAAATAATTATAATGACAGATGCTGATGTTGACGGCTCTCATATTCGCACTCTTCTGCTTACATTCTTTTTCCGTTACATGAGGGAACTTGTTGATAATGGACACCTGTATATTGCACAGCCTCCTCTTTATCTGATTAAGAAAGGCAAACAGGAGTTTTATGCCTATTCTGACGAGGAAAGAGAGTCTATTGCAAAACAGCTTGGCAATAATGGTGTTCATATCCAGAGATACAAAGGCCTTGGAGAGATGAATCCTGAGCAGTTGTGGAAAACTACTATGGACAGTAACACGAGAACAGTGCTTAAGGTAAATATAGACGATGCTGTTGAAGCGGACCATATTTTCTCTGTCTTGATGGGAGACAGGGTTGAGCCGAGGCGTGAGTTTATTGAGGAGAATGCCCACGAAGTAAGGAATCTCGACATTTAATAAGTCCGCTGTAATAAAATTTAATTTAAAAGAAGTAAGGATTAGGATTTATTTATGGTTAAAAAAAGAGACAGAATTATTCCGGTATATATCGAAGAGGAGATGAAAAGCTCCTACATTGATTATTCTATGTCTGTAATAGTGGCTCGTGCCCTTCCGGATGTAAGAGACGGGTTAAAACCTGTACATAGAAGAATTCTATACGGTATGAAAGAGCTGGGTGTTACATCAGGAAAACCGTTTAGAAAATCTGCACGTATTGTCGGCGATGTTCTCGGTAAGTACCATCCCCACGGAGATACTGCAGTTTATGATGCTATGGTTAGAATGGCACAGGACTTTTCAATAAGATATCCTCTTGTGGAAGGCCAGGGTAACTTTGGTTCCATAGACGGTGATTCTCCTGCGGCTATGAGGTATACGGAAGCAAGGTTGAATCCAATTGCCCATGAAATGATAAAGGATATTGAAAAAGAGACTGTTGATTTTGTACCGAATTTTGATGAATCTCTTAAAGAACCTGTTGTTATGCCGTCTGTAATACCTAATCTGCTTGTAAACGGATCCAGCGGTATTGCAGTGGGTATGGCTACAAACATACCGCCGCACAATATTTCGGAAGTCATAGATGCGCTTATTGCACTTATTAACAGGCCGGATATCCATATAGAAACGTTAATGAAATACATTAGCGGTCCGGATTTTCCTACGGGTGGAATTATTTACGGAGACCAGGGAATTAAGGATGCTTACATGACGGGCCGCGGTAAAGTAGTTGTGAGAGCTCGTGCAAGCCTTGAAAAAGCCCGTTCAGGACGGGAAGCAATTATCATATCCGAGATACCTTATCAACTCAACAAAACAAATCTTATAAACAATATTGTAGGGCTTGTCAAGGATAAAAAGATTGTCGGAATAGCGGATTTAAGGGATGAATCTGACCGTGACGGAATGCGCATAGTTATAGAGCTTAAACGTGATGCTCAGGCAGAAGTAATATTAAACAAACTTTATGTTAAAACTCAGATGCAGTCGACTTTCGGTGTTATAATGCTTGCTCTTGTAAACAGAAAACCGAGAGTGCTTACTCTTAAGGAGATGCTGCAGGAGTTTGTAAATCACAGGCATCAGGTTGTACTGCGGAGAACTAAATTTGATCTTGATAAAGCGGAAAAAAGGGCTCACATTCTTGAGGGCCTTAAAATAGCACTTGATCATATTGATGAGATAGTAGCATTAATTAAAAAATCGAGAAATCCTGAAACTGCAAAGACTGGCCTTATGCGCACCTTCGGCCTCTCGGAAATACAGGCAAAAGCTATACTTGAGATGCGTTTACAGCGCCTTACAGGGCTTGAGAGAAAAAAAATAGAAGAAGAATATCTACGCCTTATTAAAGAGATAGAGCGTTTAAAATCCATTCTTGCAAGCCGTGACAAGCAGATGGATGTTATAAAGAGCGAGCTGAGAGATATTAAGGATAAGTATGGCGATGAAAGAAGAACGGAGATAGTTTCTGAAACAGAAGAGTTCTCAGTTGAAGATATGATAGCTGAAGAAGATATGGTGATAACTATAACTCATTCTGGATATATCAAGCGGTTTCCGGTTTCAGGCTACAGAAGGCAGAAAAGAGGCGGTGTAGGAGTTATTGGTGCAGATACAAAGGAGACAGATTCGCTGGAGCACCTCTTTGTAGCATCAACACATCACCACATTTTATTTTTCACTAATATGGGAAAGTGTTACTGGCTCAAGGTTCATGAACTTCCGCAGGCCGGAAGAGGATCAAGAGGACGGGCTGTAGTTAATCTTATCGCTGTTTCCAAGGGTGAGAACGTAAAAGCTGTTGTTCCTGTTCGCTCTTTTGATGATGAGCATTTTGTTTTTATGGCAACTATGCACGGGCTTGTGAAAAAAACAAATCTCGCAGCTTTTTCCAATCCGAGAAAAAATGGAATAAACGCTATAAATATTCGCGAAGGCGACGAGCTCATCGGGGCAAAGCTTACTGATGGTACAAATGATATTGTAATCGGCACATTTAACGGCAAGGCCATCAGGTTCAATGAAAGCAAGGTTCGTTCAATGGGGCGTACTGCAGCAGGTGTAAAGGGTATTGCTCTTGATAGTAGTGACAGGGTTATAGGGATGGTTGTTGTCCGCAGAGAAGGAACGCTTCTTGTTGTTACAGACAGAGGATACGGGAAGCGGTCCAGTATCTCTGATTACAGAGTGACATCTCGTGGAGGAAAAGGGATAATTTCCCTTAAGACAACCCCAAGAGTAGGAAACATGATTGCAATAATGGATGTTCTGGACGAGGAAGATCTGTTAATAATTACAGAAAAAGGAAAAGTGATACGACAAAACATAGGGAAAATAAAAGTCATCGGCAGGAATACACAGGGAGTACGCCTTATAAGCCTGAATGACAGCGACAGTGTTGCGGATGTTGCCCGTGTTGTTCGTGAGGAAGATACAGAAGAAAATTCAGAGGAAGTAAAAGAGTAACGGTCAAAGTGCCCGGGGCATATACATTTTTCGACCACACCGCTGATGCAGGCCTTAATATCCGCGGAGATTCCTGTGAAGAAGTATTTGAATATGCAGCGCTTGGCATGTGTTCTTTAATTGTTGATCCTGATACTGTAGAAAGAAAACAAGAGATAGAAATAAACATTTCAAGTTATTCTCTTGAGGAATTGTTTTTTCAATGGTTAAAGGAAGTATTATATCAGATAAATTCAACCGGCATGGTTTTCTCATCTCTCCGATTAAAAATAGACGAATTTTCCGGTATAAAAGGAAAAATGTACTATATATCTGCATTTCTTTACGGTGAAAAACTAGATATAGAAAGGCACGAAGTTTGCAATGAAATTAAAGCAGTAACGCGCCATATCTTAAGGCTCAAGGGAGAAAAGAAGGACTGGAAAGCAACCGTAATTTTTGATTTGTAGACAAAAGGTGAAACTCATGTGGGAAGATGAAACAATTGTTCTGGTAACAAGTTTGAAAAAGCGGATATTGGGAGGAAAAGATTCAGTCCGATTTTCCGTAATCTCTTCGGATAAAGGCGTTCCGGTATTTGTAAAAGCTAAATTTAAGGAACGAGTCGAGAAGTATATAGCTGAAGAGTCTCCCCTTTCTCTAAAGTCAACGGCACATTTTGAACTGAAACCTGAAGATTTAAAAAATCTTCGTACAAGGTTTCTCGATGTTCTTCGGCAGGCAGCAAGGTTCCCGAAAGAAGAGATAGAATCTATACTTAGAGATGCACTTATTCTTCGTATAGATTATATTGTAAAACCTGTTGATACTATGAGGCGGCTCCTTTTTAAGGAGAAAGATTCCGTGTCTTATTCGGTAGTTGAGGAGAACCTGACCCCGTTTCTCGAAGTTTTGTCATATGCAGAATATGTACTAAAAAAATGTGCTCTTAAACGTCCGGATTCCATAAGCAGTGAAGTATACTCCGGTATAGTTTCGGACCTTCTGCATTCTATTAATGAACAAGACCCTTTGGGCAATGTGCTTAAAGATTTTTCCGTTCTGCTGAATTTCTTATCAGAGACAAAATCTGAACAGATAACGCGTATCGATGCTGCAATGATACAGGATTTTCTTGCTGACAGAAACCTTATAAGTTTCAGGCGTGCAGTTGATGTAGAAGTTGAACTTGGCAGAAAAGATTTTAGCGCAGAAGACCTGGAAATTACAATTAAGCGTTATCTTGCTTTAAAGAGTGAATTCGGAGAGAAGGAAGAATCCGAAACAGAAGTACAGGTAGCGGAAAAAACTCAGGAACCCGAAGTTGAAACAGCTCCGGAACCAAAATCCGAAGAAACTGAGAAATTAAAACAGGGAAAAGATGAAGATTGGGTTTTTGACGATCTTGGAATGGATACTTCGACAGAATCTGAAAAGGAAGAGGAATTAACAGAGGAGCCGCTGAAAACAGCTGATTCCGAAACGGACGAAGTTGAGCCTGTAGAGCCGGAGAAGGTTGTTGAAGAATCTCCCAAAGAACCGGCCAAGCCGATGAGAATTATCCGCCGTGATCTGAAAGAGGGCGAAGACAAGGCTGCGAAGGACAAACCTTCTGTACAGGAAGAAGTACAAAAAAACACTATAAGATCATATATTGATAAAAAAGCAGAGAAAAGTTTTGTGAAAAAATTGTTTGGTGGCAGCCAGGAAGATTTTGACAAGCTTGTAGGTAAACTTGACGAAGCAGAGAGCTGGCGGGTTGCAAAGATTTTAATAGATAATGAGCTTTTTAAAAGAGATGTTGATCCCTTCTCAAGAGAAGCTATTAAACTGGTTGATATGGTTTATGGCCTCTATTATCCTGAAGAGAGTATTGGGGGAACTAAATGATAAGAAAATTTGTAGTTTTTATATTGATTGCTGTATTTTTTACGGGAGCTGCCCTTGTTCTGGCTGAAGGTTCTCTACAGAAAAAGGGAAGAGTTACGTATGCAAAAGGCAGAGTTAAGAGAAAACCATTAGATCAGGATTTGTGGCACAATGCCCCGATTAACACAGAAGTGCTTTCAGGGGATAAGGTAAGAACCTTTCGTGGTTCACGTGCAGAAATTAATCTTGCTGAACTTGATGTAATCAGGCTTGCACCAAAAACAACAGTTGATATTGTGAAACTTTACCGTGAAATGGAAGATAAAAAGGCTGAAACACAAATTGTAGTTAATTCAGGAGAAATTTGGGCGGATATTCACGAAATAGAATCAGATACTAAATTTGATATATCTTCATCAGTTGCATCTGCTGTAATAACAGGAACCAGGCTGCGGCTAAAAGTAAATGCTGATTCAACCACTACTCTGAAGGTATATAAAGGAGAGGTTCATTTTACAAATGCCCCCGAAAAGACATCTCTTGAACCCAAAACAATCAAACCTCATCAGATTGAAGGGCCGCACGAGATTCAGGGGCCTCATGAAGTATCATTAAAAGAGTGGCTCTATATAGTGAAATCGATGCAGGAGATTACAGTTGATAATAAGGGAAAAGTAGTATCAGCGAAATCATTTGACTTGTCAGACCGGGATGAGCAGACAAAATGGGTAAAATGGAATACAGCAAGAGACAGTGTTAGAGTTCAGAAGTTGAAAAAAGAGAAGTAATCTTCACATATTTAAAAATTATCATAGAGTTTATCACAACCCTGACAGGGTTTAAAATCCTGTCAGGGTTTATATTTTATTAGTGATTGCATAGTAAGGCTTTTTCAAGGGGGAGCACAATCATGGTTTTTGTCAGGTTGAATAAATAAATATTTTTATGCTTGATATGATATGAGAAAAATGCATATATTTTTTAGTTCATTATTTATATGATTTTATAAAAACTATAGGAGGTTATGAATATGACAATACTGAAAGGTTCCCGGGACATTGCAGACCTGTCAGTTAATACAATAAGAATGCTTAGTATTGATGCAATTCAGAAGGCAAAATCAGGCCACCCAGGCCTCCCAATGGGTATGGCAGATTGTGCTTTTGTGCTATGGACAAAATTCCTTTCCCACAATCCTTTAGATCCGCTATGGAAGAACCGGGATAGATTTATTCTTTCTGCCGGGCATGGATCCATGCTTCTTTATTCTCTGTTATATCTGTCAGGATATGATATATCTATTGACGATATAAAAAATTTCCGGCAGTGGGGCAGTAAAACACCGGGGCATCCTGAATACGGTATTCCAGGTGTTGAAACAACAACCGGTCCATTGGGTCAGGGATTTGCCACGGGAGTGGGAATGGCTATTGCTGAAAAAATTCTTGCTGATAAATTCAACACAGAAGATTTTTCTCCTGTTAACAACAGGATTTATGGCATTGTCAGTGACGGCGACCTTATGGAGGGTATTTCTTCGGAAGCAGCTTCCATTGCAGGATATCTTGGGCTAGGAAACATTATTTATATATATGATAATAATAAAATAACAATTGAAGGCTCAACAGATATTGCTTTTAAAGAGGATATTGCCAAACGGTTTGAAGCATACGGTTGGCATACAATTAAGATTGATGGACATAATCATAAAGAGATAGAGCGGGCTCTGAATTCGTCAATCATGGAAACATCAAGACCATCATTAATAATTGCAAAAACTCATATCGGATATGGAAGCCCTTCAAAGCAGGATACGGCTTCTGTGCACGGAGCACCTCTTGGTAAAGATGAAGTTACAGCAACAAAGAAGAATCTCGACTGGCCGCTGTCTCCCGAGTTTTATGTACCTGATGATGTAAAACACTATTTTGAGAAGAGGATAATTTACCTTAAAACAGTATATGATGAGTGGTCGGATTCATTTAAGTCATGGCAGGAGAAACATCCTGATCTTGCACGCCTGTGGGATTCGATTCATGAGCAAGAGATTCCTGAAAATATAGAAGCAGAATTAAAAAAAGCGGTTCCGGAAGAGCCTTTGGCAACAAGATCAAGTTCAGGAAAGATACTTAACAAGGCTGCAGAGCTTATGCCGTGGATATACGGAGGGTCTGCGGATTTGAGTCCGTCTACCAAGACTATTATTAACGGATCAGGTTTTATATCCAAAGATAGTTTTGATGGAAGAAATATTCATTTTGGAATTCGTGAGCACGCTATGGGGGCAATTTTAAACGGAATGTCTCTTTATGGGGGGTTTGTTCCGTTCGGTTCGACATTTCTTGTCTTTTCGGATTATATGAAACCGGCGATAAGGCTGTCAGCTTTAATGAAAAGACAGGTTATATATATATTTACTCATGATAGTATCTTTTTAGGAGAGGACGGCCCGACGCATCAGCCTGTTGAACAGATTGCAGGGCTTCGCTCAATACCCGGGCTTACGGTATTCAGGCCTGCCGACTCCGAGGAGACAGCCCTTTGCTGGGTTAATGCTTTAAACAATAAAAAAGGCCCGTCTGCAATGTGCCTCACAAGGCAGAAAGTTCCGGTTCTAAAGCGTATAAAAACATTGACGGCATCGGACATTAGTAGAGGAGCGTATGTTCTTGCAATGGAAAATGGCAACCCGGATGTGATCCTTGTTGCGACAGGCTCGGAAGTTAGTGTTGCCGTAGAATCAAAAGACAATCTTAAGAAGTCCGGAATAGATGCACGGGTGGTCTCAATGGTATCTCTTGATCTGTTCTTAATGAATGACATGTCTGTGCAGAGTATGATCATTACTGAAAATATACCTGTAGTTGTAATAGAAGCGGCATCTTCACAGGGCTGGCACGCTATAACACGCAGCCCGATACTATGTTTAACAGTTGATACTTTTGGAGCTTCTGCACCCTATGAAACACTATCGGAAGAATTCGGTTTTACACCTGATAGAATTTCGGAAAGAGTTAATACATGGCTTAAGAGAATATAACGATGATTAAGCGCAGTTGTCATTTGTTTATTTTAATTTTTCTGTTGATCGTTTATATCCCGTCTGTTTTCCCGGCTGTAAACAGTTTGATTGAAATCCCGCTTAATTTTAAAAAAGAGGCCGGATGTGTTAATATGCCTTTTAATATTTACGAACCTGACCGGCCTGAAATTGTTCTTGTTTTAAGCGGGGGAGGGTCTCGAGGCCTGGCTCAGATAGGTGTATTAATGGCTTTGGAGAAGAGGGGAATCCCTATAGATGCAATTGCAGGAACCAGCATGGGTGCTCTTATAGGCGGATTGTACTCCCTTGGTTATTCTCCTGCACGGCTGCAGAATATAGTAAAAACAATTGACTGGTCAGCTCTTATAGAGGATGCTCCATCAAGAGAAGAGCTTTTTTTAGGACAGAAAGCGGAACAGGCAAGATCTCTTTTCCAACTGCGCCTGAAACGGTTTTCAATAGATATACCCTCTTCTTATGCAGCAGGACAGAGGCTTTTTAATTTTATTACAGGCCTTGTTTACAGTGCTCCCTATTCAGTCTCTGATGATTTTTTATGCTTTAATATACCCTTTTTTGCAGTTGCCACTGATCTGCTTTCAGGGAAAAAGATAATTTTAAACAAAGGATCTATTGTATCTGCAATTCAGGCCAGTATGACAATTCCGCTTTTATTGGCTCCGGTGGAGCTTGATTCAATGCTGCTTGTTGATGGTGGAATAATTTCAAATCTTCCTGTAAAAGAAGCAAGGCATCTCGGAGATATTCTCATTGCTGTTGATACATCGTCCAAATTAAGGGACAGATCCAGGCTTAAAGCTCCCTGGGAAATTGTAGATCAGGTTACAACAATAATGCAGCAGGGTGTTGTTGCTGACGGGCTTTCAGGGGCAGATGTTAAAATTGTGCCAGATCTTGGGCATATTTCCAATACTGATTTCAGTTGTATTGACAGTTTGATTGCCCTTGGGAGGGAGGCCGCAGAAAGAGTGCTTCCGCAGATCGAATCTAAACTTTTTACACCAGCAAGTAAAAGTATAGACTCTTTGTATATTAAAAATATTGTTATTAGCGGTTGTGATTCTTCAAAGGCAGGTTCTCTGTCAGATGAGATTTCCTTAAATCTCCCATGTCATTTGTCCGCAGACGATGTAAGGTGGGCTGCAAATCAGCTGAACCAGTCAGGCATTTTTTCAAAGATATCAGCACAAGCGGATACAGCAGCAAACACATTGTTTTTTGTGGTAAAAGAAAATCCTGTAATTGAGAAAGTTGTTTTTTCAGGGAACACAATTTATCCTGATTCTCTTCTTTTTAATGTTTTGGGAATTAAACTCAAAAGGCATTTGGATTCAATAAATCTAAAAAGGGGAATTGATTCATTAATAAAATTATATACATCAAATGGATACTCTTTGATAAAGGTTAAGAGCATCGCTTTTAAGAGAGGAACTCTTTCGATATCAATAGATGAAGGATGCATAGGCAAGATTGTTTTTAATGGTAACAGGCATACAAGAGAGTTTGTTTTGACCAGGGAATTGCTCCTTGAGAATGGAGATATTTTCAGCCACCAAAATCTTTTAAAAAGTATTGAAAATCTTTATTCAACAGGGCTTTTTAAGGCAGTGAGATTCGATATTGTACCTCTCGGGAATAAGTATAATCTTGTTATATATCTCAAAGAAAATACATATACACTGATCAGAGTAGGTTTAAGGTATGATATTGAGAGGCAGACCAAAGGTTTCTTCCAGCTTGTCAGAGAAAATTTACTTGGTGTCGGAGACAGAGCATCTCTAAGGCTTTTAAATGGGAGGAGAGATGAGCTTCTCGAAGCACGTATTTCAGCAGACAGGCTGTTTAATACATATTTTACTTATACTGTTGGATTGGAACGAGACACAAAACACAGAGACTATTATTCCGGTTTGGTTCATTTGGGCTCATATAAAAACCGAACTTCACGATTCATTTTTTCTGTAGGGCATCAGATGAAAAAACTCGGTAAGCTGTCTCTTTCTTTAAAAGATGAGCATGTTAATATTACGACTTCTGCCAATACAGGTGATGTTCCTTCCGGGAAGTACAATCTCCGTTCCCTCTCAATAAAATCAGAAGTGGATACCCGTGACAGAGTTCCGTTTTCAACACATGGAAAATATCACATTTTGGAGTACGAGACAGCTGGAAATATTCTTGCAAGCGGTGTGTCTTTTGTAAGGCTATTTTCTTCCACAGAATCGTTTTTCTTTGTTTATCCCGGTGTTATTTTTCATCCCCGTATTTTATGGGGTACTGCAGATCTGACCACTCCTTTTTCAAAAGAATATTTTGTAGGCGGGCTTAATTCATTTATGGGATTTCCCCGTGATGCCCTGCACGGGAAGAGATTTATAGTGATCAATACGGAGATACGTTTTAATCTGCCCCTCAAGCATGAATCATTTTTATCCCTGAGATATGATGTTTCAGGTGTATGGGATAATTATTCAAAAATTGAGGGAAGGGATTTTTACAACGGATTGGGTGTTATTGTATCTACAGATACTCCAATTGGTCCGTTATTTTTAGGGTTCGGTAAATCAGGCCGGTACTCCAGATTTTATTTTTCAATAGGACACGGATTTTAATGCGGCCTGCTAATATTCGTTACTGGTAATTACCCCGCTTTTTATAAAACTGCATTGTTTTATGTATGGTACACAGTATTACTAATCAGGAATAAGCCCCCTTAGGCTCTGTTTTTATACGGAAAATCTTGTAAAATTAGTCCATTCAGCATATAACGCTTGACATTTAACGTTTCGCATTATAACTTATACTTAAGATGTGTTGATGTTATATAAGTTGAGCTTATATTGAATATAAGCATTTCTTTTTGTCAATACTAATGGTTTTTTGAAGCGTGGAGGGTTTATTGTAGCGTGCCAGAGTAATCTATCCCAAGTTAAGAAATTCTGATAATCTTTATAAAAGGATTAGACGATGAATAAAATGAAAAGTCCAGTCCATCCGGGTAAGGTATTATTTGAGAAATTTTTAAAACCCATGGGAATAAGCCAGAATAAAATGGCAATGGACATTAGAGTGCCTCCACGCAGAATCAATGAAATTGTCCTCGGAAAGAGAAGAATTACACCAGATACAGCATTACGCTTTGCAAAATATTTTCACATGTCACCGAAATTCTGGCTTAATTTGCAGATGGATTATGATTTAAATTTTGCCGAAGATAAACTTTTAGATAAAATTAATAAAGAAGTTAACGAGTATAATCAATAAATA
>JAGGVB010000061.1 GCA_021158245.1 bacterium
CGCAATCACAATCCGCAATATTCTTTATAATACTTCCATTTTAAAAATACACAGTGTTGATACACCTGTAATAAGTGTAGGAAACATTTCAGTAGGCGGTACAGGGAAAACCCCTCTTGTTGAATTTATTGCAGATAAATTATTAAAGGAAGGCCATAAGCCGGCAGTAATAAGCAGGGGATATAAAAGGAAGGGAAAAGGTATAATCACGGTTTTTGACGGCAGCAGGTTTCTAGTATCTCCCTCCCTTGCAGGAGACGAACCTTATCTCATTGCCAAAACTCTTTCAGAGATTCCGGTTGTAGTCGGAAGTAACAGGTACGATGCAGCTCTGTACACACAGAACTTATTCAACCCTGATGTTATTATTCTTGATGATGCATTTCAGCACAGACGTCTAAATAGAAATATTAATATTGTTATTATTGACTCCTCAAATCCCTGGGGTAACAGATCACTGCTTCCCGGAGGCCCCTTGCGGGAACCTCTGTCTTCTCTTAAGCGTGCAGATGTTGTAGTTTTATCAAGAGTAAATGAATCCGGAAATACAGATATAATTTTCAACAAAATCAGGCCTTACTATTCAGCACCTGTTGTACTTTCCGGGTATGTACCTGAATCATGGGTGGGATTAAATAATAATATAAAAGATATTGGAACTCTTAAGGGAAAGTCTGTTATTGCGTTTACCGCAACAGGGAATCCCGATTCTTTTCGAAGGACATTAAAAAACACATCTGTAAACATTGCAGACTTTATACATTTTAAGGATCATCACTGGTTCACACAAAAAGATATTAACCGGATAACTGACAAAGCAAAAGCTGTAAATGCCGAAGCTCTTGTAACAACGGAAAAAGACATGGTCAGGCTCTATGATACGGGAAAAACAGACCTTCCTGTTTACAGCCTGAGAATACGTGTTGACATTCTGCAGGGTATTAATTATTTTAATACGATTTTAGAAAACTGTTTTAAAAATAAAATAAATCCATTTGCGGAGAAATTCTTTTGAGTATCGAAACCGATTTTTTAATCATAGGCAGCGGTGCAGCAGGTTTGTCCTTTGCCTTAAGAGCAGCGAACAAAGGAACAGTGGCTGTTATAACTAAAAAACAGCGTGCTGACTCCAATACAAATTATGCGCAGGGCGGAATAGCTGCTGTTGTAGACCCTGAGGATTCTTTTGAAAGTCATGTTCAGGATACAATAAAGGCAGGTGTTGATCTCTGCTATAAGGATGCAGTTGAAGCAATTGTCAAAGAGGGCCCTCAAAGAATCTACGACCTCGTGGATTGGGGCGTACTTTTCACTCATTCCGAAAACGGCAGCGGATTTGATCTTGGAATGGAAGGAGGCCACTCCAAACCGAGAATAGTCCATGCAATGGATAAAACGGGCAACGCAGTGGAAACAGCTCTTCTTAATAAAGTTAAAAACCATCCCAACATTGAAGTTCATGAAAATCATATTGCTGTAGAATTAATTACAGAACATCACCTTACAGGAGGCGGAAAAACAACAAAAGACAAAACCCACTGCTGGGGAGCATATGCTCTTGACGGAGATACCGGTGAAGTAAAAACCTTCCTCGCAAAGGTTACTCTTCTTGCAAGCGGCGGTACCGGCCAGATATATCTTCATACGACAAATCCCTCCATTGCCACAGGTGACGGCATTGCAATGGCATACAGAGCAGGCGCGGCAATTGCAAACCTTGAATTTATTCAATTTCACCCGACTACACTCTACCATCCGGAAGGTGATTCATTTCTAATCTCTGAGGCAGTCAGAGGCTTTGGCGCTATTTTGCGCAATAAAGACGGCGAAGCCTTTATGAAGGGTTACCATGAAATGGCAGATCTCGCTCCAAGGGATATTGTTGCAAGAGCCATTGATGCTGAGATAAAACGCAGAGGCGATGTATGTGTTTTTCTGGACGTAACACATTTTGACGCTGAAAAAGTCAGGGAACGCTTTCCGCAGATAAACGAGAATTTAACAAAATTAAACATTGATATGACAAAAGAACCAATACCTGTGGTGCCGTCAGCTCATTACATGTGCGGAGGAGTTATCACTGACCTTGAGGGCAGGTCAACAATTGAAGGCCTTTACGTAACAGGTGAAACTGCATGTACAGGTGTGCATGGTGCTAACAGGCTTGCATCAAATTCACTTCTTGAAGCTCTTGTATTTTCAGAACGGGCATACAGGAATTCAATAAAATATATTGAAAGCCAGAATATTACAATTCCAAAAATACCGCACTGGAGTGACGAAGGAACTTTTGACCAGGAAGAGTGGGTGCTTATCTCTCATGACAGAAGGGAAATAAGGCGGCTTATGTGGGATTATGTCGGCATTGTCAGAAATACAGAGAGGCTCGCCCGTGCCGGAGACAGAATTAATCTGATTAAAAAGCAAGTTGAAGATTTTTACAAAGCAACGCGAGTAACACCGGAACTAATAGAACTCCGAAACATTGCATGTGTATCGTCCCTTGTCATAAGGTCAGCGCTATTCCGAAAGGAAAGCCGCGGCCTTCACTACACAACGGACTATCCTGAGAGAGATGATGCAAACTGGCAGGGCAACACAGTACTATGGCAGAATGCAATATCCCTAAAGCCTTTCTCACACTCATTTTCCTGATAAATCAGAGACAAGTATTATGGACATTGGATTTACATGCGACAAATACAGCACCTTTTCTCTTTCTCAAGTTGTAACTGTTTTTAAATTCCTTAAAATCAACTCTTTTGAATTTACCCTTTCCCTTTTTGATGAGCAGGATGATATTTTACATATTGTAAAAAATTCTAATATCAGGCTGCACCTCCCTAATTTCGGGGGACATGGATATGATTTTTCATCAGCTCTGCACAGATCTGAAATTAAACAGGACATTGAAAAAGTTAATATACTTGCTTCAAAATTTAATTTTTCATACGCTGTTTTTCATCCCCCCGAAATGGATAGAAAGCACATTTCTCTTGATCTCTATTGGAGCAGACTTAAGCAGATACCCATTCCTCTGCTTCTCGAAAATATAAGCATTCTTACTCCGCAGGAATTTTCAGAATTTTATCTGTCTGCAAAATCCCGGCTCGGTTCCAGAATTGCAGGACTTTGTTTTGATATCCCGCATGCCTTCGTAGCAGGGTATGATTGGAAAAAAATGTATCAGGAACATAGCGCCGATATAAAAGAGATACACCTTTCAGACTGTTATGAACATTCAGATGCACACATGCCTTTTAATATGGGGGTGTTATCTCTATCGGAAACACTAAATACATTACAAAAATATGGCTTTAACGGAGTTCTTAATTATGAAATAAAGCCTCCTTCGGCCCGGGATGTTGTTTATCTTTTTCAAACCTATAAAAAAACATTAGAATCAATTAACAAACCGCTTGCTTTATCCCTGAAATTAAAAATAAAACTTATCTCAGCAGCGGCAAGCAGCAAAAATCCGGTGATTCGAAATATTTTAAGGCTTTTTTAATGATTTTTATTTCATTAGATTAAATTATATATAACAAAAAAAATACTTGCTTTTATCTATAGTCAATTGTAACTTGCGTAAGTAAAGCAGGAGCATCCCATTTCTCAGGCTTATGCTTTTTAAAAGCTTGAGTTTTTGGTATGCAGTAAGTTTAGTTCCAAGAGAAAGGATAAGCAATGGAAAGTGGAACAGTCAAATGGTTCAACAATACTAAGGGATTCGGGTTCATTGAGAGAGATGAAGGTGATGATGTTTTTGTACATTACAGCGCCATTGAGGGTGACGGTTTCAAATCCCTTAAGGAAGGTGAACGAGTTGAATTTGAAATAGCTGATACACCAAAGGGTCCTCAAGCATCAAGCGTTAGGAAGATATAAATCGTTCGCTTAATTTTAATAATCAAAGCCCTGTCTTTTTTACAGACAGGGCTTTTTCATTCTCATTCTGCTATTAATTGTTTTACAAATATTTCATGCCTATCTGTAAAAATCGGTTTTTATTTTATTTGTAAGTTCCACTGCTTTAAGCTCTGTTTCATGCAAAAGAGAACGTGAATAATCCTCAAGATATAATTTTGCTTTTTGAAAATCCTTAGCCATGAGA
>JAGGVB010000062.1 GCA_021158245.1 bacterium
ACACGAAGTTTGAAGGTCAGGTATATGTACTTAAGAAAGAAGAAGGCGGACGTCATACACCGTTTTTCCCTGGATACCGTCCACAGTTTTTCTTCCGTACAACAGATGTAACCGGATCAATTGAACTCCCTGAGGGAGTAGAGATGGTAATGCCCGGAGACAACATCAACATGAAAGTAGAGCTGATTGAGCCCATAGCAATGGAAGAGGGGCTTCGGTTTGCAATCCGTGAAGGCGGACGTACGGTTGGTGCAGGTGTTGTCGGGAAAATTATAGAATAAAACTAACTATGTGTAGTCTTTTGTAGCGGGACAGAGATGCGTGATATAATAATTTTGGCGTGTACGGAGTGTAAACAGCGAAACTACACGACTACAAAAAATAAAAAGAAGCAAACTGGTAGAGTGGAATACAAGAAGTACTGCAGGTTTTGTAATAAGCATACACTCCACAAGGAGACCAGGTAGGGGTTCTGGTATAGGCCTGTAGCACAAGTGGCTAGTGCACCGGACTCCAAATCCGGGGGTTGGGGGTTCGAGTCCTCCCAGGCCTGCTAAGTTTTTATAGGAGTAGAGATATGTTTGCTAAAATCTCGAAATATTTTAGTGAAGTTTCAACAGAACTTTCAAAAGTCAGCTGGCCCGGTAGAGAAGAAGTGTACGGGTCTGTTGTAGTTGTTCTTGTTCTTTGTATAATACTGTCTCTGATAATTTTTGGAGCTGATTTTATATTAAACAGAATGTTAAGGGCTATTTTTTAACTCTTTGGGGGATTGATTAAAGTGCTGCAATGGTACGCAATACATGTTTTTTCCGGTCACGAGAATAAGATTAAAAGATATCTTGAGAACGAGATAGAAAGAACCGGATTGCAGGAAAGTATAAACCGCATTTTAATCCCTTCTGAAGAGGTGGTTGAGATGCGAGATGGGAAAAAGAGAGTTAAAAATAAAGTTTTTTTCCCGGGATATATGCTTATTGAGCTTGATCTAAACCTTAAAACGCAGCACATTGTATTGAATACACCGGGGGTAACGAATTTTGTAGGCCCGAAAAATCAGCCGGTTGCATTAAGAGAAGATGAGGTCCGGAGAATACTCGGCAGGGTGGAAGAAAGAAAAGGGGAAGAGATAATTGAGATTCCCTATGAAGTCGGGGATCCTGTTAAAGTGATAGACGGCCCTTTTACGGATTTTACCGGAGTTGTGGAAGAGATTCAAAAGGACAAGAAGAAATTAAAGGTAATGGTAAGTATTTTTGGCAGATCAACGCCTGTTGAGCTTGATTTTCTTCAGGTAGAACAGGAAAAGTAGCGTTGAGTATTGTTTGAGGTAAAGTATGGCAAAGAAAGTTATAGGAATGATAAAACTGCAGATACCGGCTGGTCAGGCAAATCCATCGCCTCCTGTTGGTCCTGCTCTTGGTCAGCATGGTGTTAATATCATGGAGTTTTGTAAGGCATTTAATTCAAAGACTCAAGAGCAGCAGGGATTGATCATACCTGTTGTTATAACGGTTTATGCAGACAGGTCTTTTTCTTTTATAACCAAAACACCTCCTGCGGCAGTCTTATTAAGAATAGCAGCAAAGGTTGAAAAAGGATCCGGTGAGCCTAATCGTGAAAAGGTAGGTAAGGTTAACCGTAATCAGGTTAAGGAAATTGCAGAATTAAAGATGAAAGACCTTAATGCTCATAATGTAGAAATGGCTATGAGGATTATCGAAGGTACTGCGAGAAGTATGGGCATTGTAGTTGAATAATCAGGGAAAATGCAGATGAAAAATAGCAAACGGCGCAATGAGATGCTGAAGAAAATTGACCCGCAGAAAGCATATGAGTTGCAAGAGGCAATGACCCTTGTCAAAGAGAATGCAACAGCCAAGTTTGATGAAACGGTTGAGCTGTCAGTAAGGCTGAATGTTGACCCGAGAAAGGCTGATCAGGTTATTAGAGGAACTGTGTCTCTACCTAATGGTACTGGTAAAACTGTAAGTGTTTTGGTTTTATGTAAAGAAACAAAGGTCGATGAAGCAAAAGAGGCTGGAGCCGATTACGTAGGTCTCGAAGAATTTATTAGTAAAATAGAAGGCGGATGGGCTGATGTTGATGCAATTGTTGCCACGCCTGATGTAATGAAAGATGTTGGAAAGCTTGGCCGAGTTCTCGGGCCGAGAGGGTTGATGCCTAACCCAAAAGCTGGCACTGTTACTTTTGATGTCGGGGAGGCAGTAACACAGCTTAAAGCAGGAAGAATAGAATACAGGGTTGATAAGTACGGAAACATTCACGCTGCTGTAGGCAAGGCTTCGTTCTCTGTTGAATCCTTAGTAGAGAACGTTAAAACGCTTTTGGATCAGATTTTAAAAGCAAGGCCTTCCGTTGTTAAGGGGAAGTATGTTTTAAGTATTTCTCTTTCTTCAACTATGGGGCCCGGTGTTAAGCTTGATTCGGCAGCTTTGGTGTAGTATTTAAAAACAGGTAACTCAGGGATTTGTTATGGCAAGACCAGAGAAAGAATTAGTAGTAGATAAGGTTGTAGAGATTTTTCAGAAAGCTTCGGGCGTTTTTGTGACTGATTATAAGGGCTTGAATGTAGAACAGATTAGTGAGTTCAGAAATCAATGCCGTGAAAATTCAGTTGAGTATTTAGTTGTTAAAAATACGCTGGCCCGAATTGCTGCAAAGAAAGTGGGCCGTGATGAGATGATTGATTATTTCAAAGGCCCGTCTGCTATAGCTTACAGTTTTGATAATCCGTCTGCTCCTGCAAAGGTAATTACCGGATTTGTCAAAAAAGCCAAGGTAGAAAAGCCGAGTATTAGATTTTCGCTGTTTGAGGGAAATTTTTATGGTCCGGATAGAGTTGAAGAGATAGCAGCATTGCCTTCGAAAAATGAGCTCTATGCGTTACTGCTTGGCGGTTTTAATGCACCCATATCGGGTTTTGTTGGAACATTGAGCGGCTTGCTTCAGAAATTTGTAGGAACTTTGCAAGCCATCAAAGAAGATAAAGATAAGGACGAGGCATAATACAGCGCTGATTAGGTCTTATTTTAAGTTTGGAGGATAATAAGGATGACCGAAGAGAAAAAACAGGGCGAGGCTGTTGAGGTTGAGGAAGAAAAGACTGAGGCCAAAGATCTGAGTAAAAATGCTCAGAAGGTTCTTGATGCAGTTAAGAAGCTTACTGTTCTTGAACTCGCAGAGCTCGTTAAGGCGATGGAAGACGAGTTTGGTGTATCAGCCGCTGCTCCTGTTGTTGCTGTAGCACCTGGTGCTGCACCTGCTGCCGGGGCTGAGGCTGCGGAAGAAGAGAAGACCGAATTTGATGTAGTTCTGAAAGATTTTGGATCTAACAAGATTCAGGTTATTAAAACTGTTAGGGCTATGACAGGTCTTGGACTTAAAGAAGCAAAAGAGCTGGTAGAATCCGCTCCCAATGCAAAAATTAAAGAAGGCGTCACCAAGGATGAAGCAGAAGACGTCAAGAAGCAGCTTGAAGAGGCTGGCGCCACAATCGAGTTGAAGTAGTTAATTAGTGTTTCCAATAAAGGAGAGTGGTTTTTATAGCCATGAAATACGTCCAGCGTAAATCCTTTGCGAAGATTGAATCTGCAGTAGGGATACCGGATTTACTTGATATTCAGCTCAAGTCTTTCAGGGAATTTCTTCAGCATGATGTAGAACCTTCGAAAAGAAAGAAGCAGGGGCTTCAGGAAGTGTTTGAGGGCCTTTTCCCCATAAGCGACACAAGAGAAAATTATATTCTTGAGTTTGTGGAATATTCTGTGGAAGAGCCTAAATATACTGTTGAGGAGTGCCGTGAGAGAGGTGTAACCTATGCAACTCCAATCAAAGCTAAACTGCGTCTTTCAATAAGAGACCCTTACAGTGAAAAGAAACGATATGTTGATACTATAGAGCAGGTCGTCTATCTGGGGCTATACCCCTTTATGACAAATAAGGGTACTTTTATAATAAATGGTGCTGAGCGGATTATAGTCAACCAGCTGCACCGCTCTCCCGGAGTCTTTTTTGATGAAAAAGAACTTACCAAGGGAGTAAAAGCCTTTTCTGCGAGGGTTATACCTTTTAGGGGATCCTGGCTGGAGTTTGTTGTTGATACAAACGATATAATGTACGTTTATATTGACCAGGGCCGTAAATTTCCTGTAACTACACTGTTAAGGGCTCTCGGCGGAAGCACTGATGAAGAGTTACTTCGACTTTTCAACATGATTGAAGAAGTTGATATTAAAAATTCCGAAATTAAAAAGTATATTGGGAAAAATGTTTTCTTTAATCAGGGTGATGTCGGTGTGGTTGACAAGGAGACCGGAGAGGTTGTTCTTGAGCATGGCAGCCAGCTTACTGAAGAAGTTATACCGACACTTAAGAAAATCGGGATAAAATCTCTTAGTTTTATTGTAACTGATGGCCGTGTGGATGGAGCTGAAATTATTTACAACACACTTGTAAAGGATGTTGTAAAAACAGAAGAAGATGCTATAGAGGCTATTTATCGCCAGCTTAGATCAGGAGAACCGCCTGATCTTGAAACAGCTCAGGCACTTATTGAGCGGCTTTTCTTTAATCCGAAAAGGTATGATCTGGGCCGTGTCGGAAGATACCGGTTAAATAAAAAACTTGGCTCCGACGTACCTGAAGATGTTACAGTTCTTACTAACGAAGATTTTGTATTAATTATCAAGCATCTTCTTAGCGTAAGAACCGGCGCCAAACCTACAGATGATATTGATCATCTCGGTAACAGGCGTGTTAGGACAATAGGTGAGCAGTATGCCGCACAGATGAATGTCGGTATGTCAAGAATGGCGAGGATGATAAAAGAGAGGCTGAATATAGGAGATAGTGAAAAGCTTACCCCTCAGGATCTTGTTAATGCACGTACTGTGATGTCCGTGATAAACACTTTCTTCGGTACAAGTCAGCTGTCTCAGTTCATGGATCAGACTAACCCTCTCGCAGAGATGACACATAAAAGAAGATTGTCGGCTCTCGGACCCGGTGGGCTTACACGGGAACGAGCCGGATTTGAAGTTCGCGATGTTCACTATTCTCATTACGGAAGGTTATGTCCTATTGAAACGCCTGAAGGCCCGAATATTGGGCTGATATCTTCAATCGCTACTTATGGCAGGATTAATGAACTTGGTTTCCTTGAGACACCTTACAGAAAGGTTGTAAAGGGAAGAGTTACTGACGAAATAGTGTACATGAGTGCTGATGATGAGGAAAATTATACAGTTGCACAGGCTAATGCCCCTGTTGATGAAAAAGGTAATTTTATAAATGACAGAGTAAAGGCAAGATATAGAGGTGAATTCCCTGAAGTAAAGCCTGAGCAGATTGATTATATGGATGTGTCTCCTAACCAGACTGTTAGCGCGGCAGCTGCGTTGATACCGTTTCTTGAACATGATGATGCAAACAGGGCACTTATGGGCTCAAATATGCAGAGGCAGTCTGTCCCGCTTTTAAAACCGGAATCTCCAATAGTCGGAACAGGAATGGAGAGGAAGGTTGCAGTTGATTCACGCTCTATGGCCGTTTCTGATGTTGACGGAAAAGTGGTTTATGTAGATGCCGATCAAGTCAGGATTGAGCCTGTCCGTAAGAGCGGAGGAGACCTTTTTGACTTTGAAGAAGATAACACGGTAACTTATAATCTTACAAAATTCCTGAGAACGAATCAGGATACAATGGTGAATCAGACTCCTCTTGTCAGCGTAGGAGAAAAAGTTCATAAGGGCGATGTGCTGGCTGACGGCCATGCAACGCAAAACGGCGAACTCGCTCTCGGCAGGAATGTACTTGTAGCATTTATCCCCTGGCGGGGATATAATTTTGAAGATGCAATTGTAATAAGTGAACGTGTTGTAAAAGATGATGTATATACTTCTATACACGTTGAGCAGTTTGAGCTTCAGGTCCGTGATACTAAGCGCGGCGAAGAGGAACTCACAAGAGAGATTCCCAATGTATCTGAAGAAGCTACAAAAGATTTAGATGAAAACGGAATAATCCGTGTCGGGGCAAAGGTCAAAGCCGGAGCAATTCTTGTTGGTAAAGTTACTCCAAAAGGAGAAACAGAGCCTACTCCCGAAGAAAAACTTTTAAAAGCGATATTCGGAGAAAAAGCCGGGGATGTAAAAGATGCTTCTCTGAAAGCTCCTCCCGGTATGAACGGAATTGTAATTGATACGAAATTATTTTCCCTGAAAAAGAGAGATAAGGAAACAAAGAAGAGAGATAAGGAACTTATTGAGAAAATTGAAGAGTGGGGAATAAGGGAGAAAAAACGTATCTGGGCTTTGCGGAACGATAAGCTTAGAAAAATTTTAAAAGATAAAAAGAGCCTTGGAATCAGAGAAGAAGAATCTCAGAAGATTGTAGTCAGAAAAGGGTTAACTTTTTCAGATTCGATTTTAGGAAAACTCGATTTTGATATCCTGGATTGGTCCGCCCCATGGGCAGAAGGTGAGGATGAAAAGAGCAGGATTGTAGAGAAAATTTACAAGGCATATAATAAAAAACTTGCCCAGGTTGAAGAAAAAATTAAGAGAGAGCGCGATAAAGTTGCGATAGGCGATGAACTTCCGCCTGGGATTATAAAACTTGTCCGTGTCTATATCGCAAGAAAGAGGAAGCTGCAGGTTGGCGATAAAATGGCAGGGCGTCACGGAAATAAAGGTGTTGTAGCTAAAATTGTCCCTGTTGAAGATATGCCGTTTTTGCCGGATGGATCTCCGGTTGATATAGTTCTTAACCCCCTCGGCGTTCCTTCAAGAATGAATCTTGGGCAGATTCTTGAGACAACTCTCGGGTGGGCAGGCAGCCGTCTCGGAATTAAATATGCGACTCATGTATTTAACGGGGCAACAGAAGAAGAAATTAAAGAAGAGATCAAGAAAGCGGGTATTGCACCTGACGGTAAAAGTGATCTTTATGATGGTAAAACAGGCGAAAAGTTTGATCAGCGTGTTACTGTAGGATGTATTTACATGATGAAACTTTCACATCTTGTTGAAGATAAAATTCATGCACGGTCAATCGGGCCGTATTCTCTTATTACTCAGCAGCCTCTTGGCGGTAAAGCCCAGTTCGGCGGCCAGAGATTCGGAGAAATGGAAGTCTGGGCTCTTGAAGCGTATGGAGCTGCACATACATTACAGGAAATTTTAACTGTAAAATCGGATGATGTCCGGGGTCGTGCAAAAACATACGAAGCAATTGTAAAGGGAGAAAATCTCCCGATTCCGGGAATTCCGGAATCGTTTCACGTGCTTTTAAAGGAATTAAACGGACTCGGCCTTGATGTTGAGTTGCGATAATAAAGATGTCCCTCGCGGAGGTGAGAACAATTGTCGTTTGATCTGAAAAATAAAGGTTTTAGCAGCCTTTCCCTGAATCTTGCATCACCTGATACTATTCTCAGTTGGAGCAGAGGAGAAGTGCTGAAGCCTGAAACTGTAAATTACCGCTCGTATAAACCTGAAAAGGACGGACTTTTCTGCGAGAAAATATTCGGGCCTGTAAAGGATTATGAATGCCATTGCGGTAAATACAAGAGAATCAGATATAAAGGGATTATATGTGATCGCTGCGGTGTTGAAGTTACTACTAAATCCGTACGGCGAGAGAGAATGGGGCATATATCTCTTGCAGTTCCGGTAGTGCATATATGGTATTTCAGGTCGATTCCCTCTAAAATCGGATATATTCTTGGAATGTCGACAAGTGAGCTGGAAAAAGTTATTTATTATGAATCTTATGTTGTTGTAAATCCCGGAACAACCGGGCTTGATTATAAGCAGCTCCTTTCTGAGGAAGAGTATCTTTCTATACAGGATGATTTGAGCTTGAAGTCCGAAGAGGCCTCTATGGAAGATGAGGATGAGCAGGAAGAGTTTGTTGCTCTTATGGGCGGAGAGGCTATCAGAGAACTGCTTACCCGTGTGGACATAGTTGAGTTGTCAAGAGAGTTAAGAGCGGAGCTAAAGGTAACTACTTCAAATCAGGCAAAGCGCGAAGCAATAAAGAGGCTGGAAGTTATTGAATCGTTTATGAGGACTGAAAGCGGCAAGCCGAATAAGCCTGAATGGATGATCATGTCTGTTATCCCTGTAATACCTCCTGAACTCCGTCCATTAGTACCTCTTGAGGGTGGACGTTTTGCAACCTCTGATTTAAATGATCTTTACAGGCGGGTTATTATCAGAAATAACCGCCTTAAAAAACTTCTTGAAATAAAGGCTCCTGAGGTTATTCTTAGAAATGAAAAAAGAATGCTTCAGGAAGCAGTTGATTCTCTCTTTAATAACGGTAAACGCAGGGCTGCTGTCAGAGGCGAAGGAAACAGGCCTCTGAAATCTCTTTCAGATATGTTAAAAGGTAAACAGGGGAGATTCCGCCAGAACCTTCTTGGAAAACGTATTGATTATTCAGGCCGATCGGTTATTGTTGTTGGGCCGGAATTGACAATGGATCAATGCGGGCTGCCGAAAGAGATGGCGCTTGAGCTGTTTAAGCCGTTTATTATCAAAGAGTTAGTACAGAGGAGTGTAGTAAAAACAGTAAAATCCGCTAAAAAGCTTGTAGAGCGCAGAGATGAAGTAGTGTGGGATATTCTGGATCAGATAATTAAGGACCATCCTGTTATGCTTAACAGGGCACCTACTCTGCATAGGCTCGGTATTCAGGCATTTCAGCCGATTTTGGTGGAAGGCAAGGCGATAAGAATACATCCTCTTGTGTGTGCAGCTTTTAATGCAGATTTTGACGGTGACCAGATGGCTGTCCATTTGCCGCTTTCAGTTGAAGCGCAAATGGAAGCAAAGGTGTTAATGCTTTCAAGCCACAATATCCTGTCTCCTGCTAACGGAAGGCCTCTTGCGATCCCGAGTCAGGACATTGTTCTTGGAAGTTACTATCTTACAAAAACCAGAGATGGCGAGGTCGGCGAAGGTTTGATTTTTGCTGATGAAGAAGAAGTTTTGATTGCTTTCAATGATCAAAAAGTAGGGCTTCATGCAAAAATTAAAGTAAGAATCAACCATGAGATTATTGAAACAACAACAGGCCGTGTGATTTTTAATCAAATTGTACCAAAAGAAGTCGGTTATCTGAATGAGCTTTTAACGAAGAAACGCATCGAATCAATTGTTGACCTAACTTATAAGAAAGTTGGAAACAGACGGACCGTGCAGTTCCTTGACGACCTTAAGAGCCTTGGTTTTTATTATGCTATGAAGGCTGGTGTTACTATCGGTGTTGATGATGCAATAATACCAAAAGAAAAAGTAAGCCTTGTTAATAAATCAAATGAGGCTGTTGAAAAGATTAGAAGCCTTTATGAAAAGGGTGTAATAACAGACGGAGAACGATATAACAAGGTGATTGATGTCTGGACGAGAACAACAAACCAGATAGCAACTTTTCTTTTTGATCATCTTAAAGAGACTGAAGATGGCTTTAACCCCATATACATGATGGCTGATTCAGGTGCGCGAGGCAGTAAGGAACAGATCAGGCAGCTTGCAGGCATGCGCGGACTTATGGCAAAACCTCAGAAAAAACTTACAGGCGGTACAGGTGAAATTATTGAATCGCCGATAACTGCCAACTTCCGTGAGGGTTTGTCTGTTCTTGAATACTTTATTTCTACTCACGGAGCAAGAAAGGGGTTGGCAGATACTGCACTAAAAACAGCAGATGCAGGATATCTTACACGACGCCTTGTTGATGTGTCTCAGGATGTAGTTATTAATGAAGTTGATTGTGGTACAATTATGGGCCTTCATGTGGGGGATCTTAAAGAAGGTGAAGAAGTAATCGAACCGCTTAGAGACCGAATACTCGGAAGAGTTACTTCAGAGGATATTTTTGACCCTGAAACAGGTGAAATTATTGTTGAATCAGGCGTGCTTATAGATGAAGAAATAGCGGATATGATTGTTTCGAGGGGAGTCGAAACTGTCGGTATCCGTTCTGTTTTGACTTGTGAAGCAGAACGTGGTGTATGTGCTAAATGCTACGGAAGGAATCTTGCCACAGGAAGGCCTGTTTCAATAGGTGAGGCAGTTGGAGTTATGGCTGCCCAGTCCATTGGAGAGCCGGGAACGCAGCTTACTTTAAGAACTTTCCATATAGGTGGTACCGCCAGCCGAATTGCGGCTGAATCTGAAGTTATTGCAAAAGAAGACGGAACTGTTAAATATGAGAATATTAAATTTGTAGAACATAAAGACGGAACAATAATTTCTTTAAGAAGAAATGGACAGATAAAACTGTTTGATAAGGATAACAGGATACTGTCAACTTTTACAGTGCCTTACGGAGCTCAGATCCTTACAAAAGATGGGCAGGAAGTTAAAAAAGGCCAGCGGCTTTTTGTATGGGATCCTTACTCGGATACTATTATAACAAACACAGAAGGAACTGTTGAATACGTTGATATTAAAGAGGGCGAAACTTATCGTGAAGAGGTCGATGAAGTAACCGGCCAGAGGCAGATGGTTGTTGTTGAGTCTAAAAATCGAGACCTTAATCCTCACATCAATATTCTTGACAAGGATGGGGAAAAGACAGGATCATATATTATCCCGACAGGCGCCCACCTTATGGTAAAACATGAACAGCAGGTTGATTCCGGCGATATTCTTGTAAAAATTCCGAGAGAGATCAGTAAAACAAGAGATATCACGGGCGGGCTTCCGCGTGTTGCAGAGCTTTTTGAGGCGAGAAAACCTAAAGATCCTGCGATTGTCAGCGAAATTGAAGGTGTGGTTAAATTTGGACAGGTGCGGAAGGGTGTAAGAAAGGTAATTGTTGAATCTTCCGATGGCACAGATACAAGAACTTATGTTATCCCGTATGGGAAGCACTTACTTGTCCATGAGGGTGATTATGTGAATGCAGGAGAAAAATTATCCGAAGGGTCTGTTGTGCCGCATGACATTCTTGCTATTCTCGGAGCAAATAAAGTACAGGAATACCTTGTTAATGAAATTCAGGAAGTATACAGACTCCAGGGTGTAAGAATTAATGATAAACATATTGAAGTAATTGTTCGCCAGATGCTTAGAAAGGTTCGGGTTGAAGATCCGGGTGATACTGTACTACTTGAACGTACGGAAATTGACAGATACAGGTTCTTGAAAATTAATGATGATATTATGAATAAAGTTGTAATTGAAGACTCGGGTGATACTGGGTTCAGAGAAGGTGATGTGGTTGAGAAAGCTAAGGCAACGATTGAGAATGAAGCTATGAAATCCGAAGGCAAGGAGCCTGCAAAATTCAGGCCTGCCAGGCCTGCAACTTTCCGGCCGCTGCTGCTCGGTATTACAAAATCGTCATTAGGTACGGATTCATTTATATCTGCAGCATCATTTCAGGAAACAACGAGAGTGTTGACAAATGCAGCTATCAGGGGAAGCGTTGACCATCTCATCGGACTTAAAGAAAATGTTATTATGGGTAATATGATTCCTGCAGGAACAGGCCTGAAGAAGTTTAGAGAACTGAGAGTGTGGAATAAGGGCGCAATGGAAGAATATAAAAAGAGCACCCCTGTTGAGGGAGAAGCTCAGGATATAGTGTAATAAGTTTAGTATTAAGGAGGATTCTTTGCCGACACTGAATCAACTGGTAAGAAAAGGCAGAAAAGTTATCCAGAAGAAGAATAAGGCACCGGCCTTAACAGGTTGTCCTCAGAGGAGAGGAGTGTGTACCAGAGTTTACACAACTACTCCGAAGAAACCGAATTCAGCGCTGCGTAAAGTAGCAAGAGTGCGTCTTACAAACGGGTTTGAAGTTACAGCATATATTCCCGGTGAGGGGCATAATCTTCAGGAGCACTCAATTGTGCTTATTAGAGGTGGAAGAGTTAAGGATCTTCCGGGTGTTAGGTATCATATAGTAAGAGGGACTTACGATACCAGTGGTGTAGAAGACCGTATGAACGGAAGATCAAAATACGGTGTAAAACGAAAGAAGTAGTAACGGAGTTACGTAGATGCCGAGAAGAAGACGAGTACCAAAGCGAAAAGTATTGCCCGATCCGGTTTATCATCAGGAGGTTGTTACAAAGTTTATCAACGGCCTCATGAAAGGCGGGAAAAGAAGTCTTGCTGAAGATATATTTTATTCGGCAATGAACATTATTGAAGAGAGAACCGGTGACAAAGGGATTGATGCATTCCACAAAGCTGTTGAGAATGTAAAACCTATTATTGAGGTAAAATCTCGCAGGGTTGGCGGAGCTACATATCAGGTTCCGGTAGAAATTCCATCAAACAGGCGTGCAGCTTTGGCCTACAGGTGGATTATAAATTTTTCCCGCGCAAGATCTGAAAAGACTATGGCTGAAAGACTCGCGGGAGAATTAATTGATGCTGCCAAGAAAGAGGGTACATCAATCAAGAAGAGAGAAGATGTACATAAAATGGCAGAAGCGAATAAGGCATTTGCTCATTTTAGGTGGTAATGAAAATATTTAGAGAGAAACAGGGATAAGATGCAGAGAAAGTACCCCCTGAAGAATGTGCGAAATATAGGAATTATGGCGCATATTGATGCAGGGAAGACAACAACAACCGAAAGGATTCTTTTCTATACGGGGAAAGTTCACCGAATGGGAGAGGTCCATGATGGTGCTGCTACAATGGACTGGATGGCCCAGGAGAAAGAGCGGGGTATTACCATCTCGTCTGCTGCAACAACCTGTTTCTGGCATAACACTCAAATTAACATCATTGATACTCCGGGGCATGTTGATTTTACTGTAGAAGTAGAACGGTCTCTGAGAGTACTTGACGGTGCAATTGCAATTTTCTGCGGAGTTGCAGGTGTAGAACCTCAATCCGAAACAGTATGGCATCAGGCTGATAAATATCATGTTCCGAGAATTGCTTTTGTAAATAAGATGGATCGTGTCGGAGCTGACTTTGAAAATGTTCTTTCCATGATGCAGGAGAGGCTTGGTACCAATTCCGTACCGATTCAGATTCCTGTGGGAAGCGGTGAATCTTTTAAGGGTATTATTGACCTTGTTAAGATGAAAGCCGTTTTTTACAATGAATCCAGCCTTGGCACTGAGTGGGAAGAAATAGAAATTCCGGAGGAGTTCAAGGAAAAAGCAGCAATTTTTCGCCATAATATGATTGAAAGCATAGCTGAATTCAGCGATGTGATGATGGAAAAATATGTGGATGGTATTGAACCTGATGAAAAAGAAATCCACGGTGCGCTTAGGAACGGAACCCTGAAAACAGGGCTTGTTCCTGTTCTTTGCGGAGCAGCTTTTAAAAACAAAGGTGTCCAAAAGCTTCTTGATGCAGTTGTAGATTATCTGCCTTCTCCTGTTGATGTCCCTGATATAGAAGGCATTGATCCGAAACGGAATAAGGAAATTACAAGAAAAACAAGTGAAGATGAACCTTTTGCAGCATTGGCATTTAAGATAGCGACAGATCCCTATGTCGGGAAACTGACATATTTCCGTGTTTACTCAGGCATTGCAAAAGCCGGCTCTTATGTTTTTAACCCTCGTGAGGGGAAAAAAGAGAGACTGGGACGCATTTTGCAGCTGCATGCTAATAAGAGGGAAGACAGAGAATTTGTCGCTGCCGGTGACATAGCTGCTGCAGTAGGCCTTAGATACACCAAGACGGGCGATACTCTGTGTGATTTCAAGGAGCCTATAACTCTTGAGTCAATGGATTTCCCTGAACCTGTTATTGCAGTTGCAATAGAGCCCAAGACAAAAGCGGATCAGGATAAACTTGATGATGCTCTTTTACGCCTTGCAGAGGAAGATCCGACTTTTCAGGTTAAGACTGATGATGATACAGGCCAGACAATAATTTCAGGTATGGGAGAACTTCATCTCGAAATTATAACTGACCGTCTTTTCAGGGAATTTAATGTAAAGGCTAATGTAGGGAAACCCCAGGTTGCATACAGAGAGACAATTACCAGATCTGTCGAAGCAGAAGGCAGATTTGTGCGCCAGACAGGTGGAAAGGGACAGTACGGACATGTTGTTATCTATCTGGAGCCTGCTCCCAGGGGCACTGGATTCATATTTGAGAATAATATTGTCGGCGGTGCAATCCCGAAACAGTTTATTCAATATGTCGAGAGGGGAATAAAAGGCTCATTAAACAGCGGATGGGTAGCAGGATATCCTATAGTTGATATTAAAGTATCGCTTATTGACGGCTCATATCACCCTGTGGATTCTTCTGAAATATCGTTTGAAGTTGCCGGATCTATGGCATTGCAGAATGGATTTCAGAAAGCAGGCCCGGTGCTGCTTGAGCCGATGATGGAAGTTGAAGTTGTTTTGCCTGAAGATTATCTGGGCGATGTTATGGGAGACCTGAATGCAAGAAGAGGGCAGATCAAAGGAATGCACCAGAGGAAAGAGCTTCATATTGTGAGTGCAGTTGTTCCTTTAAGTGAAATGTTCGGCTATGCTACAGATCTCAGATCAAAAACCCAGGGAAGGGCAGTTTATACCATGCAGTTTTCGCATTATCAGGAAGTTTGCGAAGAAGAATCAAAGAAAATATTAGAAAGAATCAGAGGGTTTGTATAAACCTATCATGAATGGAGGAAATTATCCATGGCTAAGGAAAAGTTTGAGCGTTCGAAGCCGCATGTAAACATTGGAACGATAGGTCATGTAGATCACGGAAAGACTACATTGACAGCTGCAATAACCATGTTTTTAGC
>JAGGVB010000063.1 GCA_021158245.1 bacterium
ACGTCACAATTAATGTATATTGCTTTTCCGCCGGCAGTTTCTATCTCTTTAACTGTCTCAGAACCTGCCTGGTCATTTATATCAAGTACTGCTATTTTTGCTCCGAACTCTGCAAGGCGCAGGCATGTACCTCTGCCTATACCTGATGCGCCTCCTGATATCATTGCAACTTTTCCCTCAAGGGAAAGAAGTTTAAGTGCTGATTCTGAAATACCCGGCATATCTCCTCCGTAAATTTTAGTTTATTTTATAAAATATGACACTTGTTTTCCACACCTCAGAGGTCTCCGAGACCTCTGAGGTGTACTGACTGCAAACGATTGCGAAACTCTTTCCGTAAAGATAATAATGAAAATCTGTCTTTCAAAATTATTTTACAGAACCCGGAAAAATATGTCTGTTTAAATAATTTGTCAGTAATGTCCGAAGATGCCTTGTAGTATTTTTACCCTCATATATCCCGTGGGATCTGTTCGGATACACCATCACTGAGAACTGTTTGTTATTTTTAATAAGTTCATTTATCAGCATCTCTGTATTCTGATAGTGTACATTATCATCGCCTGTACCGTGTACAACAAGCAGGTCGCCTTTTAAATTCTTTGCAAAAGTAATGGGTGAACCCATTTTGTACTCTTCCGGATTTTGCTGAGGCAGGCCCATGTAACGCTCCTGATATATTGTATCATACAACTTTTGATTCGCTACAGGTGCCACAGCCATACCCGCTTTATAAAGTCCGGGATATCTGAACATCATGTTAAGAGTCATTGATCCGCCTCCGCTCCATCCCCATATACCAATCCTAGTAGAATCAACAAAACTCCAGCTCCTTACAATTCTGCACGCTGCAGCCTGATCCTTTGATGCAATAACGCCGACTCTTTTATAAATACACTTTCTCCAGCTTCGCCCTTTTGGTGCAGGAGTACCTCTGTTGTCAACAGATATAACAATATATCCCTGCTGTGTAAGCATCAGATACCACAGGTAACTTTTTCCTCCCCACCTGTTTAAAACAGTCTGTGCAGCAGGCTCTCCGTAAACATAAAAGAGCACAGGATATTTTTTTACAGGATTAAAATTATACGGTTTCATCATCCAGTAGTCAAGTTTTACGCCGTAATCCGTTTTAAGGCTGCTGAACTCAACTGTCCTGCGTTTTAATATGTTAAATTTCTCTCTTAATTTATGATTATCAACAAGTGTTCTTATTCTCTTATGATCCTTCAGCCTGACAAGATCAATTACCGTCGGATTTTCAAATGCCGAATATGTATGTATTGCCCATTTTGAATCAGGTGATATCTGGTAATAATGGGTTCCTGCCTCTTTTAGAGGGGTCAGCCGCTGCGCGTTTCCGGTTCCGTCCAGATTTGTTTTAAAAAGATATCTGTTAAAAGCATTATTCAAAGAAGCAGAAAAATAGAGCTGTCCGCCTTCAGGATCAACCTTCTCAACTCTGATTACATCATAATCTCCCTTTGTAACAAGATTCATCCTGCCTGTTGAAAGGGATACAATATATACGTGTCTCCACCCGTCTTTTTCGCTTACCCAGGTAAAACTCTTCCCATTGTCAAGCCATACAATATGTTCATTTACATCAACCCAGGCACTGTCCCTGTCAGTAATAATTGTTCTGATATCTCCGGTTTCTGCATCTCCCTCTGTTACCTGATTTTGATTCTGAAGTCTGTTTAATTTCTGGAACAGAATTTTGTGTGAATCCGGAATCCATTCCATCTTTGCTATGTAGAGGTTTCTGGGATATCCCTTAACCTTCATCCATACAACAGGGCCGCCATCAGATTGTACAACCCCGACTCTGCATGCAGAATTTGTTGTGCCTGCTTTCGGGTACTGTACCGGTATAATTTTTGAGTAGATTGAGTCCGTATTGTTTATCATGTAAAAAACACCTACACCGCTTGCATCAAACTGCCAGAAAGCAATGTACTTTCCGTCAGGGCTCCATCTGAACCCGTCTCTAAGGCCGAACTCCTCCTCATAAACCCAGTCTGAAGTTCCGTTAATAATTGTTTTTGATCCGTCAGATGTAAGCTGAGTAATTTTATGCGTAGTTAGATTTTCAACATAAATGTTGTTCTCTCTTACATAAGCTGTTCTGGCTCCGTCAGGAGAAAATTTTGCGAACATCAGGGTTGAAGGTTTTGCATGCTCCCCGCCCAGTTTAAACAATTCCTTTGTCTTTAAATTATAAACCCAATAGTCCCCTCTTGTATTTCTGCGCCATACTCTTTTTGTATTTGTAAAGATCAAAAGTTTTGATCCGTCCTTTGACCAGATGTAATTTGCAATTGTAAGAGGTTTGTCTTTATCTTTGGGGATAAGGTTTTTCGCAGAAACCATAACAGAACGTCTACCGCGCACAGAATAGAGCACAATATCTCTTCCGTGTTTTACATCTTTTGACTGTTCCAGAGTTGTATATCCTCCTCTGTGCATCAGCCATCTTGCAGGGCCGAACCAATCGCCGTTGAATTCTTTGGAATTGTAGATACGGTCAATTGTTAAAATACCGGGATCTGCTTGCTGTGCTGAAAGAGCAGCAGCAAGAAGAAGAGTCAGCAGAATAATAATCTTTTTTGCTTTCATAACAGGCCTCTTTAAAATTATTTACTGTTAAAGATATTGTATCCAAAAAATACAATAAAAGTTTGTAGGATTCAAGGAGAAAAATTTAAACTTTGCAGACTTTATAACTTTCAACTATATGAACTTTATAAACTACAAATATTTCGTCTCTGACGGGACTT
Organism: bacterium; assembly: GCA_021158245.1. Lineage (NCBI taxonomy): Bacteria > bacterium. The sequence goes on from JAGGVB010000063.1 coordinate 2,781, forward strand.
GAGGGGATCATTCCCGTCCCGATTTTCTTTAAGAATAAAATATAATAATCAGAATCGGGATTATCGGGAATCCAATTAACATAATTACATTTTTTTGGAGATAAATTTACTTGCTTCTTACACTTTTTGGGAGTATATTTAGTATATCAATACAATTTTTGGGGGATAAAAACAATTATTCTCTGCACTTTTATGGAGATAAAAATGATACGTACCATGTATAAACAACTACTTAATTGGAAGAAAAGCAAACATCGCAAGCCTCTGTTATTACAGGGCGCTCGTCAGGTGGGTAAAACCTTTCTCGTAAACAAGTTCGGAAAAAACGAATACAGTAATTTTATTTATCTTAATTTTGAGCAAAACACAGAACTTCATACACTCTTTACAGGTAATCTGGAACCATCGAACATAATAGAGAATATAAGTTTATATCTCAACAAAAAAATCAACTCTGCTGACACTTTAATTTTCTTTGATGAAATACAAACAGCTCCGGATGTGCTTACCTGTCTGAAATATTTTTATGAACATGCTCCTGAGTATCATATTATTGCAGCAGGTTCATTACTTGGAGTAAGCGTTGGTAAAAAAACCAGTTTTCCTGTAGGTAAAGTCAATTTTTCAACTCTTTACCCTATGAGTTTTATAGAGTATCTGGCTGCTTTTGCCCAGGAACTTATTGCAGAAAAATTAAATAATATTCAATACACAGACTCCCTTCCAGAAATAATACATCAAAAATTGCTTAAACATCTGAAAATGTATCTTTATCTCGGAGGAATGCCTGAAGTTCTTGATGTATATCTTAAAGAAAAAGATATATCTCTGGCAAGAAAAATTCAATTGGACATTATTGAAGCATATCAGAGGGATTTCTCAAAATATGCAGACAGCTCTCAGGCAATAAAAACATCCGAACTCTGGCATTCAATACCATATCAATTGGCAAAAGAGAATAAAAAATTTAAATACAGCGATGTTCGCAGAAACGCACGGTCTGCTACCTTTGAACAAACCATCCACTGGTTGAAAAATACAGGATTAATAAATATTGCTTATAATATAAAAGTGCCAAAAATTCCTCTGTCAGGTTATGCGGATTACTCCAAATTCAAAGTATATACACTTGATTCAGGGCTACTCGGAGCAATGCTTAATCTTACACCCGAAATTATAATAAAACCTAATGCTCTGTTTTCTGAGTATAACGGAGCTTTCATAGAAAATTTTGTTGCATCCGAACTAATTTCAGCCGGAATTAAAAATTTATATTACTGGACATCAAAGAGCGATGCTGAAGTTGATTTCATTATTGAACAGGAAGGAAATATCTATCCATTGGAGGTAAAAAGCGGTACAAACAGAAATATAAAAAGTTTAAGAAGCTATGCGGAAAAATATAAACCTGAATTTATTATCAGAACTTCCCCAAGAAATCTTACAGTAGATAATGATTTTATAAACATACCACTTTATGCAGTTTGTACAATAAAGAACTTAATTGGCATGACAGATACTACAGGTGTCCTGTAGATAGGGCCTCCTGGAAAAGCCATTTCAGGCATGCTGTTCAACTATTTGGTGCTCTTTGACAATTTTCTCCTGCACCAAACTTACCTTCTATCCGGTCCTGGGTTGCCATCTCTTTTCTGAGTGCTCTTTTCTTGTGTTTGGTGATCAGTGCACCGATGACCAGACGCGCATATTTATCAAGCATTATCTTGATAAACATTAAGATGTTATGACTTTTCCAGGAGGCCATAGTTAACTGCCAATTGTACAATAAAAGGAAGTCAACTATTAATCCTTTAACATGATAATATTTATCTCAGAAGAAATTAACAGTTTATTGTAATCAGTAATTTCAAGTACGCTTCTTCTGAAAATTATTATTCATCAAACCTAATCAGATTACTGCCATAATTTTCATGAGATAAAACTGCGCCGCATTTTTCCATGTATTTATACCAAAAGTTCCGAACCTGAAAATATTTTTGAGAATTCCCCGCAATTGCTCCTGTTACATAAACCTTTACACCCTTTAAATCAGGGATTCGTTTATTTTCCTCCTCAGCACTAATAATTGAAGTTATCCTGGTATCTGTTAGATTTTCCTTTGTAAATCTGTAAAGTTTTGAATCCTCCAGCATGTCAGACATAATTACTAACACTTTTCTATGCTGATCATAAGACATAAAAACCCTTTCGGCTGTCTGCAATGCTCCCATTATTTCTGTTTTGAATATCTTCCTGTGATAATCCTTTATAGTCTTTTCTGCAACTGTTAAAAGCGAATCCTTCAGAAAATGAAACCTTTTATTAAATAATTTTTTCTCAGGTTTTTGAAA
>JAGGVB010000064.1 GCA_021158245.1 bacterium
ATCTCTTTTCTTTTATTCGGACTTTCTCTCTTTTTCCCCGTCACCCTTTTAGCGGCTGTTTCCGCAGATATGACAAATTTACAACACACTTCATTAAAAAATACAAACTTGCACCCCTCGAAAAAACAGTTAAAGAAAGCATCATAAAATTCTATAATTAAAAGCGTTAGTATGCATAAATAAGTTGAAAAAGGTTCTCCGGTTTGTTTTAGTATCAAGCAGAAGGATTACCGGCATCTGCAAATCTCCGTTAAAACTGGTCTCCGGTAGGAGTCATTCCCGCATGTTTTAAGCGGGAATCCAGGGGGCAGGGTGTATTTAATCCTTTACCAGCCCTCCTCTGGTTTCCTCCCGATTTCATCGGGACGGAAAAGACAGAAAAGTAATCTAATACAGAATATCTGAATAAAACATCTTCGACTTTATAACTTTATGAACTTTATAACTTTATAAACTTTATAGACTTTATAACTTTATAAACTTTACAACTTTATAGACTTTACAAACTTTATAACTTTATAAACTTTACAACTTTATTCCCTTGACTTAATGCCATTACATTTTTAATTTAAATAGAAAAACAGATCCCGAAAAACCGGAGTATAATTCGTGAAATATTTCAGAACCCAAAGTTTAATTCTAATTTTTACAGCTGTTGTTCTATTCACTGTTTCCTGCAGTATCATGCCTGACAACTCTTACAGCGTCAGAAACCGCTATAATCCTCATTCAGGAATTAAAACTGCTGCCGAATCATTCCTCGGAGTTCCCTACAGATACGGGGGAAAAGACAGGTATGGAATGGACTGTTCCGGGCTTGTTGTTGCAGTTTTCAAAAAAGCTTTTAGACTGGAACTTCCCCACAGTTCCCATAAACTTTTTAAACTTGGGAAAGATGTGGAAATTCAGAATCTTAAAACCGGAGACCTTGTTTTTTTCCGGTCAAAAACAGCAATGATTTCACACGTTGGAATATATCTCGGTAAAAATATTTTTATACACGCATCATCTTCAAGAGGAGTGATAGAATCTAATCTTACATCTCCATATTACAGAAAAAGATTTATAGGTGCAAAAAGAATTGTACTATCTGATATCAACACATCTATGTAAAAAATACAAATATTACCGCTTATCAACTATCCGAGTACAGTCAGATTAGCATACTCAACAAGAAATTTCTTCTTTGTTCCCTCATCAAAAAGCACAGTTACTGTTTGATGTGTACCCTTTCCCCCTGATTCAATCACTCTTCCTTCTCCGAACAATTTATGGCTAACACGTGTATCCCTTTGCAGCCTTGACGGTTCCTGAGAAAATGTTTCTGCATCAGAAGAAGAATTGAATCCTTTTTTTAATGCAGGGCGTGTCCCTGTTTGTTTAAATCCGCTTCTGAATCTTTTGGGGTTAATACCTCTTATTTCAACTACATCGGAATCAATCTCATCTAAAAATCTGGACTGCACTGAAACTTTAAATTCATTGAACCTTCTTCTTTCATTGGCCCAAAAAATGTATACTTTTTGTTTTGCTCTTGTAAGCCCCACATAAAAGAGCCTTCTCTCCTCTTCAAGTGCATCAGGATCCTCTATGCTTCTCACAAGCGGGAAAAGCCCCTCTTCACAGCCTGTAATCATTACAACGGGAAATTCCAGCCCTTTTGCGCTGTGCAGAGTCATAAGAGTAATTGCATTAGCTTTACTGTCCCATGAATCTATATCATTGACGAGAGATACCTCTTCGAGAAATCCTGAAATTGTCGAAGACTCATTACGCATTACATATTCATCAACAGATGACAGCAGCTCGTGTATATTTTCCGCCCTGCTCTGGCTCTCCTGACTGATATCTTTTTTATACATCAGCAGCATACCTGTTTCATCAGTCAATGCATGTACAAGTTCGTCAGGCTTGAACTTATCCCTTAATGCCATATATTTTGAGATAAGATCATAAAATGCTTTTATCCCTGTTTTTATTCTGTCAGATATTGAATTTATTTCTTCTGCCATTGCGGACGCCTCAAGAAGAGAGATATCCTTTTCTTTTGCAAACTCTTCCAGTTTTCCGAGAGAAACCTTGCCAATGCCTCTATAAGGAAAATTAACAACACGCCTGAAACTTACATCATCTTTCGGATTTACAACTAATTTCAGATATGCAAGAAGGTCCTTTACTTCCTTACGTTCATAAAATCTTATTCCGCCTACAATAACGTATGATATTCCGCTTCTTCTTAAAGCATCTTCAAGAACACGGGACTGAGCATTTGTCCTGAAAAGGATAGCAAAATCATTAAACGTCCTTTTTCTTTTAAATATCTCGTTATGAATCTTTTCCACCACACTACGGGCTTCTTCATGTTCATTACGAGTTTCAACAACATCTATCTTCTCCCCCTGATCGTTTTCGGACCAGAGGGTTTTACCTTTTCGCCCTTTATTGTTGGCTACTACTGAAACAGCGCCTTTTAAAATATTTTTTGTTGATCTGTAGTTCTGCTCAAGCCTGTAAACTGCCGAACCTGAAAAATCCTTTTCAAATTCAAGGATATTTCTTATATCAGCCCCTCGCCACCTGTATATGGACTGGTCATCATCTCCCACAACACAAATATTATTATGAGCCTGGCCGAGAAGCCTGATTAACTGATACTGGGCTCTGTTCGTGTCCTGGTACTCATCAACAAGTATATAACGGAACCGCTCCTGGTAGCTTTTCAGGATATCTTCTCTTTTTGTAAAAAGTAAAATCGGTACAGTGATTAGATCATCAAAATCAAATCCGTTATTTTTTCTCAACCTAATCTGGTACAGGGGATAAATTTTTGCAACCATTTCTTCAAAAAGAGTAGATGCCCGCTCGGAAAATATTTCGGGAGGAACAAGGCTGTTCTTTGCCTTGCTTATTGTGGATAGTATGGCAGATACGGAATATTTCTCTCCGCCTGTCAGGGTATCGTTTATTATGGTTTTGATAATCTTCTCCTGATCTTCTCTGTCATAAATAACAAAATCAGAAGTGTATCCTATTGCAGAGGCCTCTCTCCTTAGAATTCGGGAAAAGATAGAATGAAAAGTTCCTATCCACAAACCCTCGCTTTGCGGTACAAGAGCCTTAATTCTCTCCTTCATTTCTCCTGCAGCTTTCTTTGTGAAAGTAACTGCCAGAATGTTCTGCGGAGGCACTTTTCTTTCTGAAATAAGATGAGCTATCCGCATTGTAAGAACTCTTGTTTTTCCGCTTCCCGCACCTGCCAGAACCATAACCGGGCCGTCACCTGCCAGAACCGCATCCCGCTGCTCATTATTCAGCGTTTTCAGAATATCTTTCACAAAAACCTCTTTAGGGGTAAAAATTATTTATAAAGCCGACGGACTCTTTTCCTTATTGTGTCAAATTTATTCTTGGCCCGTAAGTGTTCTGTCATTGTTTTGGAAAAAGTGTGCGACCCGTCACCGTCTGCAACCATGTAGAGATAGCGGCTGCTATCCGGATACAGTGCTGCAATAATTGATTCTTTACCAGGATTATTTATGGGTCCGGGAGGTAATCCTGCATGGATATAGGTATTGTAAGGGGAATTAATCTGAAGGTCATCTTTCAAAAGACGCCTCGGCCCGTCAGGAATAATGTACTGGATCGTGGGATCAGCCTGAAGGCGCATGCCTCTTTTTAATCTGTTATGATAAAGCGCAGAGATTGTTTTTCGCTCTGAATCTACCTGTGCTTCACCTTCGATTATTGATGCAAGTGTCATGGCCTCATGAACTGTCATGCCCATTTTTGCCGCTCTTGTTTTAAGGGCACTATTAAAAACCTGTTTCCACTGTCGAACCATACGTTTTATGACTTCTTCCGCATCAACTGTACGGCTGAATCTGTATGTATCAGGGTATAGATATCCTTCTAAAGAATGGGCATTAATACCAACTAATCTGCACAGGGAATCGCTCATCACCAATTTCATAAAATATCCGGGATTAATATTAAACTTTTCTTTCAGCAATTCAGCCATCTCTGCAGCTCTCATTCCTTCGGGGAATGTAATCTTTTCAGTTATGACCCTTCCTTTATATAATTTCTCAGCAATTGAATAATTGTTCAATCTTCCGAAAAATTCATAATCTCCTGCCTGCAGTTTCTTTGATATTCCAAGCAGTTTGACAGCTATAACAAACTTCTTTTTATTTGAAATAAGGCCTTTATTTATAAGTGTATCAGCTATCTGTACCGGAGCCATACCAGGAAGGACTTTTATTTCAACTCCTGATTTTTTTCTTACTTCTGCTGTCGGATAAAAAAGTACATAAAAAAATGAAACTATCACAACACAAAGAATTATTAATACTGAAAAAGCATACTCCCTCTTTCTGATATATTTTAAAAAATTCTCAACCTGCCTCATTTATCCTCCGTTTTAGCCATCGCCCTGATCCGGGTATCCGGTTTTATAGAAATTTGTACCGGGGAAAGCATCTATCAGCTCTATAACAAAATCACACTCATTTCTCTTTTTAAGGGAATCAAGCAGGCTTTTTCTGCGGGCTAATCCCCCCCATGGAACAGGAGGGCAATGGCATAAAGAAACAGCGCCATTATTGCTTCCTGTAAAAATAACAACTATTTTATCTTCATGCTGCCCGAACAGCTCAGATTGAATCAGAAAAAACAGCCCCGAAAATATCAGGGCCTTTTTTAAATTAAGGTCTTTCATAAACGCCAAACAATTTACAATATTTCAACTATATTGTCAACCGGAAATCTCAATATTTATTAGAATAAACAAATAAAAAAGCCCGGCATTGTACAAGCAGGGCTGAATAAAATCAATATGTGACAGAACTTAATTGACAAGCTTATGTAATTGCGGGCGCGGATCACGTACAGGTTTAAATCTTTTTGATTCGCCTTCTCTTTCCAGAAAATCGAGGCGTCTCGCAATTGTTTGTGTTTCCCTAATTATCTTGGTTTTTGAAGAACTTGTAAACAGTGCCATTCCAAGTACTCCTGCAATTCCGCCGATAATAAATGCTGCCAGGTATCCTAACATAATTTCCCCGTTTCTTATTTCTAATATGAACACATTTTCTGCTTTATCTTCTTTTTTTATTTGCAAAAAACGAGCCATAAATTTTAATATCTTTCATGTTTGCTGCATATCAAGTGCTTTATCTTAATTCATACTTGGCAGTACCCGTCTAACATACTGTTTTAACTATGATTAGTTGTGGTAATTATTTCAGCCTCACATTTATTTTATTAATATAAATAAAATTCAGGCTTGAGAAAAAAAGTAGTCCGCTACAAAATTTTCCCCTAGTTTGAATATTGAGAAGGAATTTCCTGCCTATTTGAATTTTTCTTTAAAACTATCCTCTATCTCTTAAAGTGTATTATGAGAACCGGATTAACTGAAGCATTTCATATTCGGTACCTGATTCTCCTTTGGCAGGATCTGTTTTATTTCAGATAATTACCCTTATTTTGTTTAACATTAAAACAGACGCATTAATGCGCCTGTTTTAATGTTAATTTCAATCCTCGTTCTTTAATTTCCGCCCAAATTAAGAGAAGAAATATCCATTAAATAAAGTGTTAACTTTCTCTCGCCTGGTTTCGCCCCTCTGCTGGAAGAAAATGTTAAAAGTTTTCCATCCGGCGATATTACAGGGAAACCGTCAAAAGCTTTATTAAATGTCAGTTGTTTTTGTTCCCCGGTTTTCATATTCATCAGGAAAATTTCATAATTATGCGGCGGAAGCACTTTAACAAAGACAAAATGGATCCCGTCCGGAGCAGGAAAAGGAGACCAGTTTGTTGTTTCAGCATCTGTAAGTTGTTTACAATTCGTACCGTCATCATTCACTGTAAAAATTGCCATGGGTATACCGCGCTGTCCCTGGTCTGTAATCTTCCAGGCACGGTAAATAATTGTTTTATTGTCCGGCAAATAGAACGCTCCGCCCTCCTGCCATATCGGTGTATGTGTAATCTGCCGCTGATTACTTCCGTCGGGATCCATCAGCCACAAATCCATTTTACCGTCAATCTGACGTCCGAATAAAATCTTTGTTGCGTCAGGAGAATAGGCTACTTCTGCATCGTAATACAAATTATCCGTTAATCTTTTTACGTTATTTCCATCAAGGTCGGAAATATATAATTCTGCACCTTTGGGATAATCTTCCGGCTTTGAATAATCTCCCTTATTCTTTAAATCCAGGTGATCCCTCGTGGAAGTCCAGATGATGCTCTTACCATCAGGATGATAAAATGTGCATGCGTCTTCACCTCTGTCATTTATTCTTTTTATATCAGTGCCGTCCAAATTCAGAGTATACACTAAAAAGGTTGAATCGCCTTCCATCTTTGCGTCACAGATTAATCGTTTTCCGTCCGGAGAAAAATATGCTTCCGCAGCCTGGGGAACATTCGGTATTCTCCAGACCTTTAATTCTTTCTTCTCTGTTTGCGCTGTTTTCTTCTGTTCTGACTTACAGCCGGATAGCATAATCATAATGCCGAGGAATAAAACAGCCGTAATTCTTTTTGATAGATTCATCACTTTCTCCTTCTCAAAATTACATGCCTTAATTAATTATATTTAAACTACCTCTCCGATAAAATCATTTCTCCCGAATTCTCTTTACCATCTCTTAAATAAACAAAACTGATCTTAACACCCGGCTCATAGGATTTTAACGCGTTGGAATAATCCCTCAGATTGTCAACTTTGTATTTGCCGAGTTTGACAATGATATCACCTTTTTTCAGTCCGGCCTTCTGTGCTGCTGAGCCTTCGGAAACGCCGGCCAGTTTTACGCCTTTGCCTGAATAGGCAAAATCAGGCATACTGCCGGTTCCGGCGCTCCGTTTACTGCTTTTGGGCCTCACCTGAACCGCCTGTTTTTTAACCGCCTTGAATGTTAAAGGCTCTTCTCTTTCCGCGAGATACAGAATTCCTTCTCTGACAAAAGAAGCCACCTTCACCATTCCGGCTGCATCAATTTTATCAGATGTATCAGAAGGACGGTGGTAATCGCTGTTGGCCCCGGAGAAAAACTGCACGGCAGGTATACCGGCGTTAATAAAGGACATCTGGTCACTGGCATCAAGTTCCTGAGTTACCATTTCAGCATCAACTCCGGTAACATACCCGGCGCCCATGAAAACAAACTTCCATTCGCGGGCGCTTGAAGTATTGAGAACCAGCAGTTTATTATCAAATAATCTGCCGACCGTATCCAAATTCAGGTCGCCTATAATTTTGGCAGCTGGATATTTCCCGGCATTTTTGACGTAATGTCCGGAGCCGACCAAACCGTTCTCTTCTGCTGTAAAAGCAATAAATATAATGGTTCTCTGCGGTTTCAGAGATCTGCCGAGCAGCTTTGCCAGCTCCATCATAACCGCTACTCCGCTGCTGTTATCATCTGCCCCGTTATGAATCTTACCTTCATTGCCTTTGCGCACATCGGGCCAGCCCAGGCCGAGATGATCATAATGTGCACTGACTACTACGGATTCTCCGGCCATATCTTTATTTGTTCCGGGTATGATCCCGATAATATTCTTAATGTATCCCTTATCACCCTTTTTATTAATCACATCTTTCCATGATTGGAAATATGTTCCGTTATCTCCGCCCGGCACGAGCCCCGCTTTTTTAAAATGTTCTGCGATAAATTCTGCGGCTTTTTCAATTCCCGGAGTTCCCAGGCCTCGCCCCTTCAGTTCATCACTTGCGAGAAATTTGACTGATTCAAGCATCCGGTCTGCAGAGAAAACAGGTGCAAGATAAGCAAGAGCCTTACGCTTCGGCAGTTCTGTAAATACATCTCCTGATTTATCTCCGATCTTCTTAACAAGAGGAGAATTTACCGCCCGCCATTGTCCCTTGGCTATATTAGTCGGTTCATCGCCTGTAAAAACAAGATAGCTGTATTTGCCGTAATGAAGCAGCTTTCTTGACAGGCCGTCAACAGCTTCCGGTTTCTCTATTGTTAACCAGGCTGCAACCGATTTATAATTTCCGGGATGCCTGACAGCCACAACAAAACTGTTTTGTCCGTATTTAAAATCGGATTTTGCCAGCCGTACGGAACTGCCGGTTATTTCAGCATCGTACCCGGCAATACCTTTTTCAATTATATCTTTATAAATATTTTCGCGTCCGAATATCCAGACTGCCTTATCGGCCGGTAAGTTGGAAATTTCCGTATCGAATTTAATTTCTATTCTTTTGGTCTTATCTTTAGCCCACTTCTCGGCCAATATTTTATAATTGTTCAGCTTATCAGGCCCGGCCTTTGACGGCAGAATAATAAGGATATCTTCCGAACCGAAAATTTTTGAAAGTGACGGCGGAATTTCAAAATAGTTAAGCTTCCTGAATAACTGAAATTGTGGATCTATCTGAAGAAGCCCGGGCTTCTTCTTAAAAAACAGATCATAGTTCTGATTTTTTACAGTCATGACGACTTTTCCAATTTTAACTTCATCTTTAAATGAAACAGCAACCGGTACATTTAAAACAAAGGCAGCTTCCTTCTGATTCTGGGTCAGGGTAAACTTCAACTTAAACCCGTCTTTTACTTTTTTAATTTTAACTTTGGATAAACCGAGCTCGGGAGCGCCGGTTCTGTCAATCCATTGCTTGAAGAAGGGTTTAAAATCTCTGCCGCAGACATCTTCAAAAGCAAGCCGGATATCATCAAAAGAAGCAAATTTAAATTTATTGTCTCTGTAAAATTTCTGAAAACCCTTGACAAAATTTTCATCTCCCACATCCTCACGCAGCATGTTCCAGGTCATCATGCATTTGCCGTAGCCCACAGCTTCGGAAGCTGCGTCATGGCGGGCAAGAAACTTGTTCAGAGGAAAATCATTCTGCGGTGTCACGTAATCGGTATATTTCTGAATTGTCGATCTTCTGTAATCCGCCCCCTGGCCCCGCTGTTCCTTTATCAGATGATCTGCCATATACACTGTAATGCCCTCACACCAGTTGCCGCTCTTAAAATCTACATAGACGCTGTTGCCCCAGTAATTATGCAGCAGTTCATGCGGATAAGAGGAATGAAGAATGAACGGAAAACGGATAATCTGCTCTCCAAGCAGGGTAAATGAAGCCATGCCGTAACCTGTCTCCCAAAAATTCTCGATAAGCGCGAATTTAGAGAAAGGATAAGGACTGATCAGTTTACGGTACATTTCAAGATATTGAGCAGTCGTTTCAAGATATTTATTGGCCAGATTTTCGTCAGGAGTACGCAGAAAAGCCATAACATCTACGGCACCGGCTTTGAGGATGTATTCATGAAATTTTGCAGCGATAAGATAAATTTCTTCCATGGGCTCAGGAGCATCCCAGGTTGTGATTCTGCGGCCGTTTTTAATTTCATGTTTAATCCGCCTGCCCTGGCTTACCGAATCCCAGTCTTCCGGCAGTACAGTTGTAAGTTCAAAGGAAACAGCCTTCTCATTAAACCAGGGAACCCAGTAAGTGGAGCCTCCGAGATAAACACCCTTCTCACAAATAATTCCCGGGGTCTGGCTGAAGCCCCGGGCGTATTCGGTGCCGGTATCAGCTATTTTGTAATTAATTTCACCCTTCATTTTAAGGGTAAAAACCGCATCTCCCGCCGGCTTATCCGCAAAATAGACTTTATACTTATTTTGAGTTATTGAGGAGGACAGATTAAAATCTTCCACATCCATCCCGAAATCCTTTGCCCTGATCTCACTTTTATCGAGCGTAATAGTAACGCCCGGTGTTTCTGAAGAAACTTCTAAGCTGCTGACCAGCAGAAAGTACAGTGTCTGATCCGCAGCCGGAATCGTAATGACGTCCGTTGATTCGATATAATGGTTAGCCGGATCAACTGCAGCCGTAATCCGGTGATTAATTGTCTGCTGCTGTGCCAAAGCTGAAGAAATCAGAGCCAGCAGAATCAGGGTAATTTTTTTTATCATTTTTGTCTCCTCATTTATAATTATTCAGGCCTTGCTTGTCAAATTCTCATACATTTTATTTAATACATTCTTACATATCTCCATGTCTTCGGAAGAAATATCTTTTTCGGCAGTGTTAATATTTATCTCGGTATGAATTATCAATTTTTCTTTTAAACTTTTTCCTTTTTCTGTTAAACAAATTAATTTTTGCCTTTTATCAGTGTTACCGTGCTGACGTAAAATTAAACCTTTTTTTTCCATATTGTTTAACAGGCGGGTTACGCTTGTTTTATCTTTGCCCGTAAGAGACGCAATATCCTGCTGAGGAAGCCTGTCCTTATTCCAGAGTATTACCAGTACAACAAATTGCTGGACATTAATATTTAAACCAGCCTGCACATAACTTCTGTTCAGATGATTGGTAAAAGCCCTTCGTACTTTTCCCACAAGGTGTGCAACTGATTCTCCTGCCATTAAATTTCTGCGCTGCATATAGCCTGCCCTTTAATTTAGTTGCGTATACAACCAAATTCAATATAGGCTATGTTTCCCGGAAAAACAAGAAAATTATTATTTCCCGCCTTAAGCCCCTCTCTATTCGGAGTTACTGTTCTTATTTCAAATCAAAGTACTAATGCTTTTATCGGAATTAGAAAACTTTTTAAACAGGTTTTAGCCTCGCTGATAAAAATTGAAACATTTCGCCTTACAATCCGTCGTATTTAATAGAGCCTATGAAAAAAGATTATGGAAATGAGCGAAATTTAGTAGAAAACGTTCTTAAAAAAGACAGAGAAGCGGTCAGATATTTTATCGACTCTTACAAACGCCTTGTGGAACATATCATCTGGCGAATGGTTAAACGAAGGGAAGAGAGGGAGGATCTGTTTCAGGACGTCTTTTTAAAAATCTTCTCATCTCTCGAAACATTCCGTTTTAAATGTAAACTTTCATCGTGGGTAGGCAGGATTACATACAACACCTGCCTGAATCGAATTAAAAAAAAGAAAGCGGCTCTTGCATCAGACATCTCTCCTGAAAAGGGAGATGATGACATTTTTATAAGCAGGGATAAGACTCACGATATTTTATACGAATCAGAAGAATACATAGCAATCATTAAAAATGAAATTATGGGAATGGAACCTTCGTATCGTACAATTCTTACTCTCTACCATATTGATGAACTTTCATACAGAGAAATAGGTGAAATAATGGACATTCCTGCCGGGACAGTCAAATCTTACCTTTTCAGGGCAAGGCAGAAGTTACGGCTTGCAGTTGAAAAAAAGTACAAGGGAGAATTATCATGTCAGAACATCTGACAGAATATGAATTGCAGAACTACATTGAAAATCCTGATTCTGCTTCGGGCAGAAAAGCTGCTGTTCATGTGGAAAACTGCGATACCTGCAAAGTAAAGCTTGAGGAATATTCTATTATATTTGATGGACTTACACATTCTCCTGACTCTTTTATTGATGATAATATCTGCAGTAAAATTGTTGAAAGTATTATTCCTTCTGAAAAAGTACCATTCTTCAGTACATGGAGCATAATACTTTTTTCAGCACTGCTCGGAGGCGCAGTTTTTTATACTGCTTTTCTAACGCATTTCTCGGCATTTAATATCTTCCTGTCCGGTATCTTTTCAGCAATTAAAGAAGCTGCAATACCATTTGTAATATTTGCAAAAAGCAGGAATCCCTTTGCATCTCTTACTATTATATCACTGTCCGCAATTATGCTTATAGCCTTTTTGGACACTATTGCCTCAAAAAAATTCGGGGCTGTGTCATCTATGCTCCGATAATTTTTGTTGCTAATACTGGTCAGAATTACTATATTTTACAAATTAAATTTAATACGGCGGATGTGATGAATATTATAGAGAAAATCGGATACAGCTATGTTCGTTTTTTTGTTAACCCTCAAAGAAAACGTAAAGCTGTAAATTTTAAAGACTCCCTTTCAAAAGCAGCCTCAATACTTGTAATTCCACGAGCAGATCAGACCAGGGAGGACAAAGAATCACTTAAGAAGCAGTTTAGCGATCTGTTTCCTGAAAAAAGAATTGATATTTTTACTCCTGATGAAGATCTTTTAATTTCCGGAAAGCAGCGGACATATCAATATACATCAAATATTAAAGACATTCTTCAGTCACAGACAATTAAAAACACAGCCGGATCAGGATTCGATGTGCTGATTGATCTGGACATGGATTTTAATCTTCCGGCAATATACTTGACAAGGAAGCTGAATCCTGAAGTATGCATCTGTTTAGACAAACCCTATACAAAGCCGTTCTACAACCTTAATTTCAACGGAGTAAAAAAAAGTTCATACGAAAATATAATCAGCGAACTGTGCAAATTTTTAAAAGGGTTTATGAATTAATTTCTATAAATATTTCGTCTCTGACGGAGTCCTTCCATCGGGATATTTTTCAATATAAATTTTCTATCCGTTAAAACAGCTTCAGCTGGTCTTTATCCTTTGAAGGCTTTTTTTTGTAAGAGATAATCTCCTGTTCCGTAAAATCACTGTCAATAAGTGAAACAAAAGGGCTTTTCTCAAGAGAAAAAACCCGTCCGAAAAGCAGCCTGTTTTTTGCCATAGTCAGATACAGTCTCTTTTTTGTTCTTGTCATTCCCACATAAAAAAGCCGTTTCTCTTCTTCAGGGTCGCTCTCCTGCCCGGGGAAAAGAGAGTAAGGAATTAATCCCTTTTCACACCCTGCAATTATAACACATTCAAACTCCAGTCCTTTGGATGCGTGGAGAGTCATCAGCGTAACTTTCTCGGAATCAAGCAGAAGATCATCAGCAGAAGAGCCTGTAAGTGCAAACCTTAAGAAATCTTCGTGGCTTTTCCCGAACCTTTCCGATATGGAAAAAAGCCTGCTTACACTCTCTTCATTTTCCTCGTTGGGATTGATATACTTGTCTGCAAGATTTTTCAGAAGTTCCTCTACCGGCATATCCTGATATTTTAAATTTAATCCTGAAGTTGACGGCTCAATTTTAATAAATTTATTTTTACTGAAATGCGACATTAAAAACTTTGAAGCGGGATTTAGAACAAAACGCAGAAGATACACAACAGAGAGCACGGGTTCTGTCATAAAAAAAGAGTTCTCCCCTGCAACTCTGCAGGGTATGGAGTGATCTTTAAAAGCCTTTTTAAGAGCTGGAAACTGCTTTGCAGTACGGCATAAAACAGCGCATTCGGAGAGCGGAACAGTATCTCTCTCAGAGCCCTGAGTAATATCACTGTCCATTGAGAAGAACCTTAAGCCTCCGGCAAGCTGCTCAATTGTTCTTGCAATAAATTCCGCCTCACTCTTTTCAGTCTGATGAACAGAGACTTTTATCTTACCCCCGTGATCAATGCCTGATAAAGTTTCATCTCCTCCTGTGACAGAGGAAGTAGCTTTAAGTACAATATCAGGACATCTGTAACTTTTGTGCAGGCGGATTACTTCTGCCCGGGGAAAATCTCTTTTGAAATGATCAATAAATTTTACATCCGCGCCCCTGAATCCGTAAATTGCCTGATTTGGATCACCTATAACAAAAATATTTGAATCCTCTCCCCCTGCAATTTTAAGGATTAAATCATACTGCATCCGGTTTATATCCTGAAACTCATCAATTAAAATCCACTTGTAATGATCCCTGACTCTGCTTAAGACCTGCTCATTCTCCGATAAAATTTTATTTGTTTTATAAATCAAGTCATCAAGATCAAGAAGATTCTCCTTGTTGAGATAATTTTCATATTTATCAAATATTTCCCGCACATCATTATCTGCGCCATCTCCTATTCCCTGTTTGATATTTGAGACAGAGTCCGACAGGCTCCTGACCTTTGTTTTGGATTCTCCGGTAATCTCTGCAATTATGCTTTCTGTCTCATGTCTGTGAATAACGGAAAAATTATCCTGCCTTGAGATGTACTCTGCAAATTCCTTTAAAACAGTATAACCGAATGCATGAAATGTAGCGACTGTTATTAAATCCGCCTGGGCAGACGGGATAAATGAACGAATCCGGCTCTTCATCTCAACAGCTGCCTTGTTAGTAAAAGTCACTGCAAATATTGCAGAGGGATCAATCTGAAGATCTCTGACAAGATAGCCGATTCTCTGGGTCAGAACACGGGTTTTTCCTGTTCCCGGGCCTGCTATAACCATACACTGGCCTTGTCCCCGGGTTACCGCTCTTTTCTGCTGGCTGTTTAATCCTGACAGCGGATTTTTTTCTTTTACAGTCTTTTGCAATTCTTTAGCAGCTGGTTCTTTGTTGTCTTTATGTTTGAGCCTGTTAAATTCTGCCAGATCAAAGGGGATCGGTTCTCTTACATGGGGCCTCAGCCAGGATGGCTCACCGACTGCAAAAAGAGACTCCTGATCTTTGTTTTTTACAGACAAAATTTCCTTATCTGAAAACACCGAAATTTTACCGTATTCACCGTCAAATCCTTCCTGTATAAAAACTCTTTTTGAACGCATTCTGAAAACCGCCTCAGAAAGAAGAGCTCCGGCTTTTTCTTCAATCTCCTCCGGAGGGACTTCAAGCAATATCTTAAGCTCCGGCCCCAGCTTCTTAAGAAGATTAAAATACTCTCTTGCAATAAATTTTGAATTTCCTCCGATTCCGTGAATCTCTGAAAGGACTTCCTTTAAAGGGATGATTGATGTATATGGCAGACGCTTATCACGTAATTCATAACTCTCTCTGTCTGCAAGTTGTGCTGCACGGTTCAGTACTCCTTCTGTTACAGGTTTTCCGCATTCAGTGCAGATTCCGTTATGTTTTAAGGACTCAAGAGGGCTCCACCTGATACCGCACTTTCTGTGGCCGTCAAAATGGTACTTTCCCTCCTGCGGGAAAAGATCTATTGTTCCTTTGAATGTTGTGCCGTCCCCTTTTTTGACTGCATCAACTATTCCGGTGTAAGATACATCAGTATCAAGAATATTGCTGTTTCTGCCGAGCCTCTCAGGGGAGTGAGCATCGGAATTACTTAAAAGTGTGTAAGAATCAAGAGTGGAATTTATCCACAGCATGGGAGCATCTGCAGAAAGGCCTGTTTCCACGGCATAGATGTATTTTGAAAGATCTCCGTAACACTCCTGTACAGTATCAAATCCCGATTTACTTCCCAGAACCGAAAACCATGGAGTCCAGATATGGGCAGGTATAAAAAGTATATGTTCCGAAACACTGAGAACAAGTTCGAGCAGGTCTCTGGAATCCAGGCCCAGAATAGGGCGGCCGTCTGAGGTTATGTTAAACTCGCGCTTTGCAAGCTCGGCCTGAATTCCCTCTGCAGTTTCAAAATCCGGAGCAAGAATCACATGATGCACTTTTCTGACCTTGCCGTTCTTTTTATAGATTGTACTGATCTCAGCACTTAAGATAAAAGAAACATCTCTGTCAAATTCAGCATCAGGCAAAAACGGCAGATCAAGGCGAAGCTTATTATTCAGATTGTAAAGGCCTGTACCTGTTGGTACAAGCTTCTCTTTAAGCTCCTTTGTCCATCCCGGATGAGTAAAATCACCTGTTCCCACTACCTTGATGCCTTTGAGAGCAGCCCAGAAATCAAGATATTCCGGGACAAGCTGTTTGCTTGTGGCAATTGAAAAGTGGGAATGTATGTGAAGATCAGCGATAAATTTCATTTTCAACCTCGATTTGCTGAAACATTATAAGATGTTAAACGTAGAATTTTAAACAAAACAGTTCAGATATAAATATAGTTTCCGCTGAGATAAATGACAAGGCAAATTACAAACCTCTTTGATTTTATCTTTGATTTGCTTAAAATTTAGCTTGCATTGTTCACAAATTTAAGAGTTACAATGCAGGTTAGTTCGATTTTGTTTATCTATCTCAAAAAAGTTTACCAAATCAGAGGAAATATGAAATATTCAGTTGAAGCCAGAGATGTAAAAAAGAAGTATGGCAAAGGTCATGCACACGTGGATGCTCTTACAAAAGTAACATTTAATATCAAAAACGGAGAGTTTGTATCCTTTGTGGGTCCGTCAGGCTCGGGCAAATCCACTCTGCTGAACATGATAGGCGGAATGGATACTCCTACATCAGGCTCTCTTATTGTGGGTGGAAAAGACCTTACAAAAGCCTCAAGAGCGGAACTGGTTCAGCACAGGAGATACACTGTAGGTATGATATTTCAATCATTTAACCTCATACCTGATCTGTCTGCCGTAGGCAATGTTGAATTTGCAATGATCTTCGGAGGAGTGCCGCGTAAAAAAAGAGGCCCTCTTGCTTCAGAGATTCTTGAAAAGGTGGGACTCAAAGAGAGAATCCTTCATACTCCGGGAGAGCTGTCCGGAGGCGAAGCTCAGAGAGTTGCAATAGCAAGGGCAATGAGCAACAATCCTGAAATTCTTCTGGCTGATGAACCGACAGGCAATCTGGACTCAAAAACTTCCTTAAAAATAATAAATATTCTTAAGGATCTTAATGAGTCAAAAAAAATCACTGTCATAATGGTGACTCACGACATTCCCCTTGCAGAAACAGTTTCCCACAGAATAATCCATCTTCTGGACGGTGAAATTGAGAAAGAACAAGGATTAAGGAATTTATAAATGAATATTACAGATATTTTCAGACTGAGCTTTTCCAATCTTAAAAGAACAAAGGTACGCTCATTTCTTACAGGACTGGGAGTAACAATAGGAATCGGCGCGCTTGTATCAATGGTCTCATTTGGTGTGGGAATGCAGAAAAACATCACAGATTCATTTAAGAAGAACGAGCTTTTTACAAACATATTTGTTACTCCTGCAAAAATTGATATGTCTTCAGGGCCCGGACATATTGCCTCTGCTTTTTCCGATGATCTGAAAAAATCGGAAATTCCTGTTCTGGATGATTCGGCAGTAGAGAAGATCAGGCACATACCCGGAGTAAAGGAAGCTTTTCCTGAAGTAAGTCTTGCTGCTATTATCAAGATTGGAACCAGAAAGGTAAAAACCAGAATAAAGGGCATACCTGTGTCAATGGGGAAATATCCTCCCTTTGACAAGCTGACAGCAGGCTCTTTTTTCAGTTCAGACACAAGTCTCAGCCTGATTTTAAAAAGATCCCTGCTCTATAAGCTCAAATTCCGTCTGAAAAATGATCTTAAAGGCAGCAGACTTACTGCTATTGACTCTTTAAAGAATTTTATTTCTGTTGATCCCGACACTCTGATTAATACAAAGGCGTACATTGTTACAAGTGTTATTGACATTAACAAAATCTCAGGTTTGGGTAAATCGTCTCCTTTGGGATTTTTCTCATCTCCGCCTGTTAAAGAGGTTAAAACCCCTGTCAGAATTTCCGCAATTCTGGATAAATCCACAAGATTCGGCAGTCCTTTTAATACAGATGCATACATGCCCATAAATGCTCTGGAAAAAATACCGCATATTGGATTTAACAGTGTGTGGGACATACTCGGCACATCAGGAAGAAAAAAGGGATTTGAATCTCTTACTGTAAAAGTAAATGAGATAAATGACGTTAAATCAGTATGTGCAAAGATTGATTCCATGGGCTTCGGTACAATGTCAATCATTAATCAGCTTGAAGAGATGAAAAGAGGGTTTATAGTTTTTGATACAATTCTCGGAGCAATCGGCGCTGTTGCTCTTTTAGTTGCTGCCCTGGGGATAATAAATACTATGCTTATGTCAATTCTTGAAAGGACAAAAGAGATCGGCATTATCAAAGCAATCGGAGGAAGCGAAGGAGAAATAAAGCTGATTTTTATTATAGAAGCATGCACAATTGGTTTTTTCGGAGGGATTTTCGGTATAGGCCTCGGATGGGTTGTGACAAAAATTGCAGGAATAATAGGTAATTTTTACATAACAAAAGACGG